>NZ_JBFAZW010000017.1:0-130819 GCF_040682015.1 Dactylosporangium sp. NPDC051485 | reverse complement strand
CTGAAGCTGCTCGTCGACCGTCGCGACACGCTGGGGCGCGCCCGGACCGACGCGGTGAGCCGGCTGCATCATCTGTTGCTCGAGCTCATCCCGGGCGGGGCGAAGACATTTCTGTCCGCGCCGCAGGCCCGCGCGTTGCTCAACACCGTCCGGCCGCGTGACATCGTCGGGCGCACCCGGCGGCAGCTGGCTTCGGAGCTGATCACCGAGATCGCCGTCATCGACAAGAAGATCAAAGCTGCGAACGTCCAACTGACCGAGCTGATCGCCTCGACCGGCAGTACGCTGCAGCACCTCAACGGCATCGGACCATCCGGGGCCGCCCGGCTCCTGGGCGACATCGGCGACATCGACCGGTTTGCCAGCCGCGATCACTTCGCGTCCTGGAACGGCACCGCCCCCATCGACGCGTCCTCCGGTGACCAGCACCGCCACCGGCTCTCCAGAGCCGGCAACCGACGCATCAACCGGGTCTTGCACATCATGGCCATCGTCCAGCTCCGCAACGACACCGAAGGCCGCGCCTACTACCGGCGCAAGCTCGCTGCGGGCAAAACCTCCATGGAAGCCATGCGCAGCCTCAAACGCCGACTATCCAACGTGGTCTATCAGCAGATGGTCAAAGACGCACAACGAACGAGGACGAGCCCGGGAGGGCAAGCGGGAGCGACTCTGCAATCCAGCGCGGCCGGCTCGATCCCGACAGCCGACACTTCGGAGAAGCCACTTCCCGGACCCGCCACAACCCACTCTAGAACACCCCTCCTCGCGGCCTCTTGACACAGAGGGGTGCCATGAGCGTAAACGTGTTCGTGATCGTCGAGGGCGGGATGTTCGACGGTGAGGTCTTGGGTACGCGTTTGAGCTGTTTCGCCTGCTTCTCGGCGCTGGTCGTCAAACCCCAAGCCGGCAAGGAGATCCATGTCGTGTTGGACAACCTGTCCATGCACGACACCCCCGAGGTGCGGGCGTGGTTGACCCGCCACCCCGGCGTCACCTTCCATTTCACCCCGGTCGGGTCCTCGTGGATCAGCCAGATCGAAACCTGGTTCGGGATCATCACCAAACAGGCCATCAGGCGTGGCACGTTCACCTCGGTCAACGCGCTGATCCACCGGATCCGTGCCTACGTCGAGCATTGGAACACCGACGCCCAGCCGTTCACCTGGACCGCTACCGCCGATGAGATCCTCGCCAGGGTCGCCCGAGTCCCAGACCAACCTCAAACAACTCGTCAACAAAAACGCAACGTAGCACAAACAGGATCACGGGATACTAGCGGGTCGCCAACTCGCCTGATCGCTTGCGGTGACGGAAACGGCATAAGAACACTTTGAGCAGACGCCAAGCGATCCCGCATCAATGCCAAAGCGAAGTGGACCATCACAGATCACCGGGGTCGAGCGAGCACGCCAAGAGTTACGCCTCTTCCGGCGGTATCTAACATATAGCGCAGTGGGGGGCTTGCCACAAGACCCCCGGCGTGCTTGAAGATGCTGCGGTCCGGACAGCAACACCCCCGACCGCTTAGGAGCCGCAGCAGTGCCGTCTATCGCTCTTGACGACCTCAAACGCGACGATCGACTCGATCCGGCAGTAGTGAAAATCGGCCTGATCCTGACCGTCGGCGCGCTTGCCGTCGTCCTTGACACCACCATCGTCAGCGTCGCGCTGCGCCTGCTCGCTACCGACCTGGCCGTCAGCGTCGCGACGATCCAATGGGTGACGACCGGCTACCTGCTGGCTCTGGGCATGGCGATTCCACTGAGTACGTGGGCGTTAGAACGCCTCGGCGGCAGGCGGCTCTGGACGTTCGCGCTGATTGTGTTCCTTGCCGGTTCGATCGGGTCGAGCCTCGCCTGGAACGTCGCGTCGTTGATCACCTGGCGGGTAGTGCAGGGAATCGGTGGGGGACTGCTCATGCCTGCCATGGGCACGCTCATCATGCAGGCCGCGGCCGGCAAGGCGCTGGGACGGACAGCCAGCGTCGCGATGCTGCCGCTCACCGTGGGTCCGATCCTCGGTCCTCTCGTCGGTGGGGCGATTCTGACCCACTTCAGCTGGCGGGTCATGTTCTGGATCAATGTTCCCTTCTGTGTCGCCGGTCTCGTTCTGGCCTGGCTCTACCTCCCGAAAGAGCGCGTCGCGCAGGCCAGGCCGAAGCTCGACGCCGCCGGGTTCCTCCTCCTCGCCTCGGGCATCGCAGGACTGCTGCTTGGCCTGACGAACGCCGGAAACCGAGGCAGCCTCGCCGGCGCCGACGTGCTGTTGCCGGCGCTGGCCGGCGCCGCGCTCGTGGGGGCTTTCTGTGTCCACGCCCTGCGACACGAGCGGCCCTTGGTCGACGTCAGCCTGCTGACGCGCCGCCCGCTGGCCTCCGCCACGGCAGTCTTGTTCTTCAACAGTGTCGCGATCTATGGCCCGCTGCTGCTCATACCGATCTACTACCTGCAAGGCCGTGGAACCAGCGCGTTGAGCGCCGGCATCATCCTCATGCCCGAAGCCGCCGGTACGCTGCTGGGCCGCAGCGCCGCCGGCTGGCTGACCGACAAGCTCGGTGTCCGAACCACCGCTATCGGCGCGACCGCCCTCGTCGCCACCGCGACGGTCCCCTTCCTGTTCCTCACCGCACACACCAGCGGATGGCTTCTTGCCCTGTGGCTGGTGCTGCGTGGCCTGGGGCTCGGTGCTGTCGGCGTCCCCGCCACGGCCGGCGCCTACCACGAACTCGACCGGGCCCAGATCGGGCACTCCACAGTGCTCACCCGCACCGCAGTGCAGGTCGGCGGCGCTCTCGGCACAGCCATCTTCGCCGTCATTCTGGCACGCGCGACGACCACTCACAGCGACAGCATCATCGCCGCGATCAACACCGCCTTCGGTTGGTCGTTAGGCTTCGGCATCGCCGCGACCGCCCTCGCCTTCTGGCTCCCCGGCCGGTCAAACCCGTCCACCCCGGTAGGCGCCCGATAGCCGACAACGGCAATCACCAGCATGACCGTACTGATCACGTGCAACGTTGAGGAATCTTTACGCGATATCCCCGTTGTCGTTGCGCCAGAAGAGGACCGGCCACGGCCAATCCGGCAGACGTAGCCACATGACCCTGCCACCCCCTGCAGTCTGCCGGTACCCCGCAGCCGTGCTTTGCGCCTCAATTCGTGACGATCCAAATTCATAGTTCACGGGCTGGTTTCCGCGCACTGACCGTAACAATGCCACAAATCCGCGACATGGTTGGCTACCGACATGCACGGCGTTCGTCGGGACCGCGAATCGTTTCCGCACATCGATCCCGTAGGCCAGGTGATTGCTACATCGGATCAGGGTGGAGCTTTTGACCATCGGCACGACAGGTCGTACGCGCGCGCTGAAGGCGCGGGTCAACAACTCTGGACAGAACATCCGCTCATCGGCTTGTTGCGGACACCACTGGAGGCCGCGCACCGACCGTGACGAGCACCAACCCCGTCGTTCCGCACACGGACGGCGGCTACAGCGCACTTGATCTCGATGCCACGGCAGGGACATGCGTCCGCGGTGTCGGTAGGTTGTCGCGGTGGATGATGCCGGACCGGTCGAGCTGTGGTCCCGCTTACAGGACTGGGCGGTGCGCTGGCGGCTGTCGCCACCGGTGCTCAGCGCCGGATGGTTGTGCCTACCGTCGAGCTACAGGCAGGCGGTCATCGACGGTTGGATCAGCCGGCCGCTGTTCGAGCCGCCAGGCGACGACGTTGTCGCGCGGGCGTTGGAGTCGGAGAGCGGCGTCACGCTGCCGATGGACCTGCGGGCCCTGTACGCGGTGCACGGCGGCTCGTACGCGCCGTTGCTGCATGGGGGATGTCCTTGCTGCCGTACGAGGCGATGTTGACCTGCTGGCGGTACTGGGCCGTGTCCGCCGCGGAGTTTCAGGGCAGGACGCCGCAACTCGCCGATGCTGGCACGCACTACGACTGGCCGGCGATCCGGTCGTGGCTGCCGGTGGCGGAGAACGACGACAGCTCAATCGTGTTGGACTTCCAGCCCGGGCCGGGGGGAACGGTCGGCCAGGTCTTGTTCCCGCTCGACGAGGTCAATCGCGTGGTCGTAGCTTCGTCGCTCACCGATTTTCTGCGTCGCTGGCTTGCCGCCCTCGATCGGGGCGACGTCCGTTTCGATGCAGACTACGGATATGCCTTGCCGGTGGACCCGAGCAGGGAATACGCCGACGTACTCCGCAACGACGGCGAGCCGGATGCGTAGAGTTACCAGTCGATCAACGAAGATCACGGCTAGGTATCACAACGCTTGCTCAGGCGGCCATGCCCAGGGAGCGCAGGTGGCGGGCCTCGCGGGCGGAGCGGGCCAGGGCCTGGGACGTGCGCGGCCCCGCCACCCCGTCGACGAGCAGCCCGGCGCGGGCCTGGAAGCGCCGCAGCGCCTGCGGCACCTCCGCCTCGAAGGCGCTGGGGCGCAGCAGGCCGATCTCGGCCAGCAGGGCTCGCACCTCGCGCGGGTCGGCCGGGGGCACGGCCTCGTCGGAGGCGTGCACGGTCCCGGCCAGCGCGGCGCCGACGACATGGAAGATGCGACGTACGGTCATGGATCGAGTGTGCGGCGGCTAGCCTTGCGAAACGTCAGGGAAAACCCTGCTAAACGACCCTGAACTCAGGTGTAGTGCGGCGCGGACCGGGTCGCCCTGCCAGCGGCTGGCGAAGGCCTCGCGCAGGGTCCAGCCGGCCCGCAGCAGCTCGCGCTGGCGGTCCAGGTGGGCCGCGTTGCCGTCCGGGTGCGGGGCGCAGACGTAACCCACGCCGTCGACGACGAGGTCGACGGTCCAGTCGCCGACCGGATACGCGACGCGGGTGTCACGGCCCGCGGCGGCCAGCTCGGCGGCCAGCTGCGCGGCCCACGGCACCGGCGAGGGACCCGGGGCGGCCGGGGACGGCGGGGCCGAGGCGTGCGCCAGGAAGTCGGCGATGAGGCCGGTTGCGGACCGCAGGGACGTCACGACCACGAGGCGGCGGCGGGCCCGGGTGGTCATCACGTTGAAGAGGTTCGGCTCGGCGGCGAAGCGGGCGCGGGCCGGGGAGTCGCCGTCGACCAGGGCCAGGGAGACGATCACCGTGTCGGCCTCGGCGCCCTGGAAGGCGTGCACGGTGCCCGAGCGCAGGGCCAGGCGCTCGATCTGCTCGACGGTGAGGTCCTTGAGCAGCGCCGACTCGAGGGCGTCGGCCTGGGCACGAAACGGGGTGACGACGCCGATGCCGGTGCGGCCCGACGCGGCCAGGGTGCGCACCGTCGCCAGGACGGCGTCGACCTCGGCCTGGTTGACGCCGTCGCGCAGCGACGCGCCGCTCACCCGCACCACGTCGATGGCGGCCTCGCGCTCGGTGGCCGGGGTGCGGGTCATCAGCGACAGGCGGCCGTCGTAGAAGCGCCGGGCGGCGAAGCCGATCAGGTGCGGGGCGCAGCGGTAGTGCTCCCCCAGCCACGTGACGGGGGCGGCGCCGGCGGCCACGTCGAAGGCGCTGCTGCGGCGCACGTCGATGCGCTCGGGCAGGCCGTGGCGCTGCAGGGTGGCGGCCACGTCGACGTCGGCGACGAACGACACGAACCGCAGCTGGCTGGGGTCGCCGGCGACCAGCGCCCGCCTGGCCCGGGCCAGCACCGGGGCGGCCCGGATCTGGTCGATGTGCGCGGCCTCGTCGAGGATCACGAGGTCGAACAGGCCCGGCGTGGGCGGCAGCAGGTCCTCGACGTCGGCGACGGTGCCCACCCACAGCGGCAGCGCCCGCACGAGCGCCGGGCCGTCGAGCGCGGCGAGGGCCTCCCGGCGCCGGTTGCGCCCGGCGCGCAGCGCGGCGGCCAGGCCGGCGGCGGTGCGGCGCGCGTCCCCGCCCCAGCGCGCGGCGGCGGCCGCGTCGTCGCGCATCGCGGCCCCGACGGCCTCCCGCAGCCGGGCGTCGGCGGCCAGCAGCTCCGGCCACACGGCCGCGAGGTCGGTGCCGCCGCCGACCGCCAGGGTGGCCGCCGCCCGGTCGGCCGCGAGGGCCTCCAGCAGCGCCGGCAGCCGCTGCGACCCGACGCCGGCGAGGCGGCGCACCCGCTGTTCGCGCCACAACCGGAACCCGAGAGCCTTGTGCGCCTTGCGTACGTCGAAGTCCCCGGCGAACACCTTCGGCGCCTCGGCCCGCAGCCCGGCCAGCAGCGGCTCCCACACCGCCATGGTGGCGGCCAGCCGCTGCAGGTCCAGCGCGGCCCCGACGCCGTCCTCGAGCGCCCGGACGGCGGCCGCGGCGGCGTCGGTCTCGGCCCGCCGCCGCTGCAGCTCGCGGGCGGTGACGCCGTCGGAGCGGCCGGCGGACAGCGCGAGGGCGAACCGGTCGCGCCGCTCGGCGTTGCCGAAGAGCACCGGCTCGGCCCCCGGGTAGCGCCCGAGCAGTTCGCCGAGCACCTCGGCGGCGTGCGGGGCCTGGGTCGCCACGAGCACGGACCCGCCCCGCTGGACGGTGTCGAGGGCGGCGGCGACGACCGCGTGGCTCTTGCCGTTGCCCGGCGGGCCGGACACCACGACCACCGGTTCGCGCCGCACCCGCCGCACGACGTCGCGCTGGGCGGCGTTGAGCGGCAGCGGGGAGTACACCTCCTCCTCCTCCCCCGCCTCCCCGGGAGCGCCGCCGGTGTCGTAGACCCGGGCCAGCGCCGTGTCCTGCAGCCCGGGGCGGGCCGCCCAGGCGCGCAGCGTGTCGCGCAGGCCGGCCGAGGACACGTCGCGGACCACGAAGAGCCCGGCGACGGCCAGGCCGATCAGCTCCCGGTCGGACAGCCGGGCGGGGGGCGGGCCGGCGACGGCGATCCGGTCCGGCCGCAGCCCGGCCGCCTCGGCCACCGTGCCCACCCAGGCGGCGGTCCCGGGCGCCCCGAGCCAGGCGGCGGTGCCCAGGCCGGGGGCCGACTCCAGGACCGCGGCCAGCTCCCGGTCCCCGACCAGCGGCGTGAGCTCGAGGTCACCGGCCGGCACGACCCGCGGCCCGCGCAGCCCTCCCCCGGAGCGCTCCAGCCGCACCGGCTCGAAGACCAGCGGCAGGCGCAGCTTGCGCGGCACCCCGTCGACCTCGGCCGTGCCCAGCAGCCAGGCCCAGCCCCGGCGCAGGATCCGCTCGTCGCGGTGCAGCGCGTCCAGGGCGGCCAGCCGGTCCGCGGCCCGCCCGCGCGGCGCCCGGTCCGGGTCGGTGAGCCACACCAGCGGCTGGTCGCCCTTGGCCACGTCGAGCACCCGCTCCCGGCCGGCGGGCGCGAGGTCGGCGAGGGCGGCGAGGACGCGGCTCGGTTCCATAGGTGCCCGATTCTGTCATCGCGGCGCACCCGCCGCCCGCCCGTCGCCGCCGATGCGCGGGCCGGCTGGGATCGCGACCCGGAAGTCGGCAGCGACGGGCGGGTGTGCGTGGTCAGGCGGCGCTGATGCCGCCGTCGACCGTCACCACCTGCCCCGTCATGAACCTGGCCCGGTCGGAGCCGAGGAACAGCACCGCGTCGGCGATCTCGTCCGGGGTGCCCAGGCGGCCCATCGGCACCTGGGCGGCGAAGTCGGTCTCGGTCGTGCCGGCGGCGCCCACGTACCGGTCGAGCATCGCGGTGCGGGTCGGGCCCGGCGCGACGGCGTTGACCCGGATCCCGTCGTCGGCGGACTCCAGCGCGGCCGATCTCGTCAGGCCCTCCACGGCGTGCTTGCTGGCCGAGTACACCCCGGCGCCGGGCGCCCCGACGTGGCCGAACACCGAGGAGACGTTGACGATGCTGCCGCTGTGCCTCGGCCGCATGACCCGCAGCTCGTGCTTGAGGCTGAGCATCGTGCCCAGGACGTTGGTGTCGAAGATCTCGGCGTACGACTGCGGGGTCTGCTCTTCGATGCGCCCGACGTGGCCCTCGGTGCCGGCGTTGTTCACCGCCACGTCGAGTCGGCCGTAGTGCTCGACGACGCCGTCGACGAGCCGGGCGACCTCATCGTCGTTGCGGACGTCGGCGTGCACGTACTCGGCCTGGCCGCCGGCGTCGCGCAGGTCGGCGACCAGCTCCCGGCCGGTGTCGTCGTGCCGCCCGGCGACGACGAGGGTGGCGTGGCGCTCGGCGTAGGCGAGCGCGGTGGCCCGGCCGATGCCGGTCAGGGCCCCGGTGATGAGCACGACTGGTGTGGTCATGGCGGTGAGGATGCCCGCCCCGGCGGGGTCAAACCCGCCGGGGCGGGCCGCTGCCGCGCGTTACGGGCGCCCGAGCGTGGCCAGGATCGTCTCCCGGACCGAGGCGCGGCCCGCCTCCTGGGCGCCGAGCAGGGCGGCGTCGTCCTGCAGGCGGGTCGTGGCGATCATGGTGTCCAGCGGCGCCGCCTCGGCCAGCGCCGCGGCGACCGCGGTGCCGAGCAGTTCGCCACCCGCCTGCCCGACCTCGCCGCCGATGACGACCAGCGGCGGGTCGAGCACCGCGACGACGGCCGACAGGCCGATCGCGATCCGGCCGGCGAGCTGCGTGACGAAGGCCGCGGCGCCCGCGTCACCGGCGCCGGCCCGTTCGGCCGCCTCGGCCATGGTCCCGGCGGCGGTGGGCGCGGTGATGCCGTGCGCGGCCGCGAGCTCGAGGACGGCCCCGCCGCCGACGAGGTCCTGGAAGGCGAGGCGGCGCTCGCCGCCGGCCATCGGCATGTACCCGATCTCGCCGGCCCCGCCGCGGGCGCCCCGCAGCAGCGTGCCGCCGAGGTCGATGGCCAGGCCCAGGCCGGTCTCGCCGAGCCACAGCAGCGCGAAGCTCTCCGCCCCGCGCCCGGCGCCGTGCGCTCGCTCGGCCACCGCGGCCAGGTTGACGTCGTTGTCCACCCCGACGGGCACCCCGAGCCGCCGGCGCAGGTCCTCGACCAGCCCCGGCCGGCCCCAGCCGGGCACCTCGACGTGGTGCAGGACGTCGGAGCGGGGGTCGTACGAGCCGGCCACGGCGATCTGCACCTGGGCCACCGGGTCGCGGGCGAGGCCGGCCTCCTTGCAGACCGCCTCCACGGTGTCGACGACCCCGGCCACCGGGTCGGTCCGGGTGAAGTCGACGGCGGACTCCAGCCGTCCGCGGACCGCCCCGGACAGGTCGGTGACGGCGGCGGTGACGGTGGGCGTGTCGCTGTCCGCGCAGTCGCGCACCGACAGGGCCACGGCGTAGGCGGCATCGGGGTTGACGGCGTACACCTCGGCGTTGGGACCCGGCCCGGCGCTGACGTAGCCGACCACGCTCACCAGGCGCGCCTCGGTCAGGCGCCGCAGCGCCTCCGAGATCGTGGGCTTGGACAGCCCGGTGAGGTCGCGCAGCTCCCCGCGGGTCAGCGGGCCGCGGTCCAGCACGTGACTCAGGGCGGCCGCGTCGTTCATGGCCCTGAGCAGCTTCGATGATCCACCGAGGTGCGTCATGGTGGCTCGAACCGTATGGGCGTCTTGCAGCGCGTGTCAATCGCGCACCGCGTGATCGGGCACGTGTCACGACTTATGCCCATAATCCGGACAGCGAAGCCCTTGCCCGGATCGCTCCTGAGAGAGACGGTGGAAGGGTACGAGGGGGTGCGACATGCTGCTCGAACACAGTCCCGTCGTGGTGGGCGTCGACGGCACGACCGCGTCGCTCGGCGCCGTGCGGTGGGCTGCCGACGAGGCCGCCCGGCACGACCGGTTGCTGCGCGTCATCCACGCGCTGACCTGGGAGGGCCCCACCGACGGCCAGGGCGTGGCGCTGAACGCCGCCGCCGAGGCCCGCGCCTGGCAGCCCGGCATCGCGGTGGAGACCATGACCCTGGGCGGCGCCCCGGCCCGCATCCTGCGTGAGCAGTCCCGCACCGCCACCCTGGTCGTGATCGGCGGCCGGGTCCACGAGGGCGGCCAGTTCGACGCCTCGATCAGCGCCCACCTGGCCGCCTTCGCGCACTGCCCGGTCCTCGTGGTCAACAACGGCTGGCGCTGGGCCGACCCGATCACCGCCCTGCCGGGCCACGCGCCGGTGGTGGTGGGCGTCGACGGCTCCCCGTCGAGCCAGCGCGCGCTGGCCTACGGCTACGGCGAGGCCTCCTCGCGCCACGTGCCGCTCGTCGCCCTGCACGCCGGCCGCGCCCGCCCGCACGAGGCCGTGGCCGCCGAGCTCGAGCCGTGGCTGCGCCGGCACCCGGAGGTCGAGACCCACTTCGACAGCCGCGACGCCGGTGTGCTGGAGACCCTGACCGAGGCGGCCCGCAATGCGCTGATGCTCATCGTGGGCGCGCATCGGGTCGGGTGGTACGAGCAGCCCCGGCCCAACCCGGTCACGCAGCTCGTCGTGCGCCACGCCGCCTCGCCGGTGCTCGTGACCCGCAGCGTGTAGCCGGCCTCGGCCGTGCAGCCCGGGACCGGCTTACACGCCCGGGACCGGCTACCCGGCCGGGACCGGGTCCAGGCCGCGGGCGCCGCCCGGGCGGCAGCGCGACAGGCGGCGGGTGGCCAGCCACAGGCCGCGGACCGCGCCGTGCCTGGTGATGGCCTCGGCGGCGTAGTGGGAGCAGCTCGGGGTGAACCGGCAGCACGGGCGCTCCCGCTTGGCGCTGATCTCGCGCTGGTACCGCCGGATCGCACCGACGAGGGGACCGTCCGCCGAGGCGGCCGAGCGCGGCGCCCGCGCCATCGTGAACAGCATGCCCGGCAGGGAGAGCAGGCCCAGCATCAGGCAGCTGCCGTCGATCGCCTCGCCGATGCAGCAGCCGGCCTCGAGCAGGCAGGCGTCGCGCAGGCAGCTGTTGCCGCCGCCCCGCCGGTAGCCGTAGTCCTGGTTCCGGCCGTAGCGCCGGCGTGACCATCGTTCGCGCATACGTCCGTGATAGCGCTCCGGCGCCACCAGTACGGGATGACCCCGATCCTTCTCAGCTCGCGCTGCCCTCCCGCGCCTCCTGGAACACCCCCGCGGCGGCCAGCTCGCCGATGACCGCGTTGAGCTCGTCGATCTGCTCGTCGGTGTTGGCCGCGGTCACCTGGACTCGGAAGCCGACCTGGTCGCGGGGCACGCCCGGATACGGCGCCAGCGTCACGAACAGGCCGCGCTCCCACAGCAGCTCCGAGACCTCGACGAGGTCGCGGTCCAGGGCGATGGGCAGCTCGATGATCGGGGTGTCGTCGGTGTTCGGGGTGAAGACGCCCAGGCCGCGGACGTGGTTGAGCACGCGCATCGACATCCGGTGCAGCTCGGCGCGCAGCTTGTCGCCGCGCTCGGCGTTGACGTCGAAGCCGGCCAGGACGGTGGCCAGGGAGGCGGTCGGCGACGGGCCGGAGTAGAGGTAGGGGGCCGCGGCGGACTTCAGGCGGTTCTTGAGGACCGTCGGCAGGGCCAGGAAGGCGAGCAGGGACGAATACGCCTTGGAGAAGCCGCCGACGAGCACCACGTCGTCGTAGGACTCCCCGCAGTACCGGATGATGGAGTTGCCCGTGGTGCCGTAGGGGCTCGTCTCGTCCTCGCTGCGGGCACCGATGACGCCGAAGCCGTGGGCGTCGTCGATGTAGAGGACGGCGCCGTGCGCGCGGCACAGGTCGAGATACCGCCGGACGTCCGGGATGTTGCCGGTCATGCTGTTGACGCCGTCCATGCACACCAGGATCGGCGACGTGGTGGCCTCGGCCAGGCGGTCGGCCAGCTCGTCCAGGGTGCGGAAGCGGGCCAGGGTGGCGCCCTGGGCGCGGGCGAAGACGCAGCCGTCCCAGATCGTCTTGTGGGCGCGCGAGTCGATGAGGATGGTGCCCTCGCCGGCCAGGGCCGGGATCACGGACAGGTGGATCTGCGTGATCGTCGGCAGGACCAGCGTGTCCTGGGCGCCGAGCAGCGCGGCTAGGCGCTCCTCGATGACCGGATACAGCCGCGGGTTGCCCAGCATGCGCGACCAGGACGGGTGGGTGCCCCAGCGGCGCAGCTGCTCCTCGACCGCGCCGATGATCTGCGGCTCGAGGTCGAAGCCGAGGTAGTTGCACGAGGCCCAGTCGGTGAGCCAGTGCTCGCCGACGCGGATCCGCCGCCCGTCGATCTCGTCGATGACCGCGTCGTAGAAGCGGGTCTCCTCGCGGAGGCGGGCGATGCCGCTGTACCGCGGGTCGGTATCGACGGCAGTGGCGAGTTGCTCGGCGCGCACATGTCCCCCAGGGTCTCTCAGGCCGCGGTGCGACCTCCCCGTTGAGGTCCCGGCGAATCCTCCGACAACCATTGACTCGCGTCACCGTAGCTCAACGGGCGCGAGAACAAGTACCCCTGGCCGTGATCGCAGCCCATCTCCACGAGCAGCTCACGCTCGGCCACGGTCTCGACACCCTCCGCCACGACCTGAAGCTTCAACAGCCGCGCGAGCTGCACAATCATGTTGACCACGGCGTGCTGCTCGCTGGAGGACACGACGGTGTCGATGAAACTCTTGTCGAGTTTCAGCACGTCGACCGGCAGGCGACGCAGGTACGACAACGAGGAGAACCCGGTGCCGAAGTCGTCGATGGCGATGCGCACGCCGGCCTGGCGCAGCGCGGCGAGCTCGGCGGCGACCTCGCCGTCGTCGTGCAGCAGCAGGCTCTCGGTCATCTCCAGCAGCAGGGCGCCGGGCGGCAGGCCCATCCGCTCGATCTCGGCGAGCACCCACTGGGCGAAGTCGGGCGAGCGGAACTGCCGGGCGGAGACGTTGACCGAGACGTAGACCTCCTCGGTCGGGTACGCGATGCGCCACTGCGCGGCCGCGGTGATGGCGTTGGAGAGCACCCAGTAGCCCAGCGGCACGATGAGGCCGCTCTCCTCGGCGACCGAGATGAACTCGTCGGGCGGGACCATGCCGCGGGTCGGGTGGTTCCAGCGGACCAGGGCCTCGAAGCCGCGGGTGCGGTCGTCGGCGAGGGTGACGATCGGCTGGAAGTGCAGCAGGAAGGCCTCGTCGGCGATGGCCCGGTCGAGGTCGGCGCGCAGCTTGTGGCGCTCGACGACGGCGCTGTGCAGCGAGGACTCGTAGCGCCGCCAGCGGTCGCGGCCGGCGTCCTTGGCGACGTACACGGCCAGGTCGGCGTGGCGCAGCAGGTCCTGCGCGCTGCCGGCCTCGGCGGTGGTGGCGACCCCGATGCTGGCGGTGGCGGTGACGGTACCGTGGGCCAGCTCGAACGGCGCCTTGAAGCTCTTCAGCACGCGCCCGGCGACCCGCTCCACGTCCGACGGGCTGCCGGCCCGGCGCACCAGCGCGGCGAACTCGTCGCCGCCGAGCCGGGCCACGGTGCCGGCCGCGCCGTAGGAGCCGTCGACGGCCCGCAGCGCCTCGGTCAGCCGCTGCCCGACCGCGACGAGCAGCGCGTCCCCGGCGCCGTGGCCGAAGGTGTCGTTGACGACCTTGAAGTCGTCGAGCTCGACGATGAGCACGCCGACGGTCGCGCCGGTCTCCGCGCCGGAGGCGACGGCCTCCTGGACCCGGGTGAGGAACACCTCGCGGTTGGGCAGGCCGGTGAGCGCGTCGAAGGTGGCCCGCTGGTACAGCTCGGCCTGCAGCCGGCTGCGCTCGGTCACATCGCGCAGGGTGACCACCACGCCGCGCACGGTCGGCTCGTCGCGCAGGTCCCGGAACGCGGCCTCGACCAGCGCCGGGCGCCCCTCGGGGCCGGTCACCTGGAGGTCCTCGCCGGGCCGGTCGGGGGTGCCGGCGCGCACCTCGGCGAGGCGCCGGCCGACCTCGGCCGCGCTGTCGTCGGCGAACGCGGCCGGCAGGGCGGTGCCGACGAGGTCGGAGCCGAACAGCGCCTGCGCCGAAGGGCTGGCGTAGTTGACCAGGTCGTCGGCGCCGACGATGAGGATGACGTCGGCGGTGTTGAGCACGAGGGTGCGGAAGTACGCCTCGCTGTTGCGCCGCCCGATCTCGTCGCCGAGTGCGATGCGCTCCAGGGCCATGGCGGCCTGGGTGGCGAGGATCTGGGCGGCGTCGGTGAGCCCGGCCAGCACGGCCTCGTCGGTGGCCACGTAGAGGGCCCGCTCGGCCGCCCGCCCGTCGGCGAGGGCGA
Organism: Dactylosporangium sp. NPDC051485; assembly: GCF_040682015.1. NCBI lineage: Bacteria > Bacillati > Actinomycetota > Actinomycetes > Micromonosporales > Micromonosporaceae > Dactylosporangium > Dactylosporangium sp. NPDC051485. The sequence goes on along the minus strand of NZ_JBFAZW010000017.1, from coordinate 116,786 downwards.
GGGGGCAGCAGAGCGTCACCTCGAACGCGCCGAGGGCGGCGGCCACGCCGGGGTCGATGTCGCGGGTGTACGGCATGGTCGTCCCGCGCCCGAGCGCCGGCCCGAACGCGACCGCGTGCGGGCGGCCCGGCGGCAGCAGCGCGGCGACGGCGTCGCGGGCGGTCTGCACGACGGCGTCCTCGTCGGTGGCCAGCAGCAGCGCCGCGCCCGCGCTGCGCAGCCGCCGCTCGCGCTGCACGGTGAGCCGCTGCGCGCGCACGGCCCGGCCGAGGCGCAGCAGCACCAGCCCGGACAGCAGCGCCGACACGGCGGCGATGGCGGCGGCGTCGCGCACCTGGCCTCCCCGCATCTCCAGGAACAGCACGATCGGGGCGATGAACAGCGACAGGCCGAGCAGCAACAGCCGGCCGAGCCGCTCGTCGCCGGCCCGCTGCACCCGCGGCTCGGTGAGCTGCCGCATCGAGGGGTGCAGGGCGGCGACGCCCCACAGGACGTAGAAGGCGGCCCAGCCGATGTCGACCGGGCTGCCGGTGGCCCAGTCGTCGGCGAACTGCCGCAGGCCGTAGCCCACGTCGGAGCTGAGCAGCCCGACCCCTCCGGCGGCCAGCAGCGCGACGGCGGTGTTGAACCGCACGGAGGCGATGAGCCGGGCGCCGACGAGCAGCACGATGATGTCGGCGAGGGGGTAGGCGATGGAGATGGCCCGGTCCAGCGCCGACAGGTGCGGGTTGTCGACGTAGGGCCGGATCAGGAAGATGTACGACAGCAGGCCCAGCCCCGCCGTCAGCGTGATGGCGTCGAAGAGCCCCGCGGGGTCGCGGCGGACCACCCCGAGCCGGTAGAGCCAGACGAGGGCGGCCGCGATGAGGGCGTACATCGTCAGGTAGAAGGTGTCGGCCAGCGACGGGAAGCCCGGCCGGTGCATCAGCCGGGTGAGCACGTCGGCGGTGAGGTCGCCGGTGATGAAGCACGCCACGGCGGCGGCCAGCAGCAGCCACGGGGCGCGGCGGCGCGGCCGGTGCAGGTACACGCCGACGAGGATCGCGGCGACGCTGGCGTAGCCGATCGCGGACCACAGCACGAGGTGGAACTCGGGCAGCGCAAAGTTGGCGATCACCAGGACCGCCATCGTGCCGACGTACCCCGCCAGCACCCCGCGTGCCGACCCGTTCACTCCCAGCTGCCCTCTACCAAGAAAACTCGGTGTCCTGAACTCCCCGTGTCGCGCCCGCGGTTGCCTGCGGCGAGGCAGACGCTACCCAGTTCGCTGCCGAATGAGGAGTACCTGGCTCGATCGTTCCGAGGACGCTTGGCGCCGCTTTTGACGGCATATGCGCATTTAGCGGCTTCCATGCAACCGCCGAATGCGTCAGACATCAACGCGGCGCAGTGGTGTGCTTGACGCAGCGCAACCACCCGCAATGATGTTCACGATTCATTCACGCGACGGCGGCGAGGAACGCGGCCGCGATCGGGGCGGTGACGTCCGCCCCGGAATCGGCGACGTAGACGCAGTAGGCGATGTCGCCGCGCACCCCGGCGCTCAGCCCCGGCACGTCGAGCGTGCCGGAGACCGCCGGGCCGGCCGGGGCCGGGTTGACCGGGGCGGGATCCTTCACCAGCACCGGCTGCTGCCACGTGCCGCGGGCCAGGGCGGCGGCCGCGGCCGCGTACCCGATCGGGGCGGCCACGACGCCGCCGGACGCGGCGCGGCCGGTGAACACGTCGACGCCGAGGCGCCACTGCGCGCCGATCCCCAGCGAGGCGGGGGCGACCGGCCAGGGCGGGCCGGGCACCTCGCCGAGCAGCGCCAGGTCGTAGCCGGCCGCGTCGGGGCCGTTGGCCACGGCCAGCACCGCGCCGTCGCTGACCCGGATCGCGACCAGCGCGGACTGCTTGGCGGTCTTCGCCAGCGCGGCGTCGGCGGCCTGCTGCACCTTCACGTCGAGGGTGGTGACGATCTTCGCGCCGTCCTGGGACGGCAGGGTCACCAGCGCATCGCCGGCCTTGGCCTTCGCGCCGGCCGCGTCCACCGGCACCACCGAGAGCCCCGGCAGGCCGCGCAGCTGGGCGTCGTACTGCCGCTGCAGCCCCGTCAGCCCGGCGACGTCCCCGTCCTCGAGCGCGCCCTTGCTCGCGTCGATGAGCTCCTTCGTCACCGGGCCGGAGGTGCCGAGCAGGGCCCGGGCGAAGGTGCGGGTCAGCGGCAGCGACAACGTGCCCTCCCGCAGCCGCACGCCCTCGGTCGCGCCGAGGTCGCCGGCGATCTCGGTGTAGTCGTTCTTGCGCAGGGTGACCACGTCGACGAACGCGTCGGGCTTGGCCACCTTGAGCCGCGCCGGCAGGGCCTGCACGTCGACGCTGACCTTCACCGACTGCAACAGCAGGTCGAGCCGCTTGACCAGGGCGTCGACGTCGGGCACCCGCTGCGGCTCGACGCCGATGTAGACGACGGGCACGTCGCCGGCGATCCGGGTGCCGTCGGCGGCGGTGATGACACCGCGCCGGGCCGGGGAGCTGCGCAGGTCGAGCTTCTGGCCGTCCTGCAGGGCCGGGTGGACCGTCTGCGCCCCGAGGTACAGGTGCCAGCGCTTGTTCAGCAGCCGGGCGCCGACCGTCGTGTCGTAGTCCCACGTGCGCCCGTCCGGCAGCGTCCAGCGCACCCCGACCGCGAGCGCCGCGTCGGAGTGGTCGACGGCGGCCCGGCCGTGCGGGGTCAGCACCGGCCGGCGGGCGGCCAGGTCGCCCTCGAAGCCGGCCAGGGCGGCGTTGGCCGCGGCGGTGTCCAGCGCCCGGCCCTGCGGCGTGAGCAGGTCGGCCACCCCGGCGAAATCGCCCTTGCGCCAGGCGGCGACGAACCCGGCGAGCCGATCGTCGACCGACGGCTGGTCGGGCTCGCAGGCCGCGAGGGCCGGACCGGCCAGGACCAGGGCCGCGAGCAGGAGCGCCATCCCCCGAAGCTTTCTCACGGCCCCGACCTTATCCCGGTCTATGCGCTGAGGCGGGACACCGTCCGCATCTTGTTCATCGCGTCCAGCGCGGCAACCTTGTAGGACTCCGCGAGCGTCGGGTAGTTGAACACCGCGTCGACCAGATAGTCCACCGTGCCGCCGCAGCCCATCACCGTCTGTCCGATGTGGACGAGCTCGGTGGCCCCGGTGCCGAAGACGTGCACGCCGAGAATCCTGCGGTCCTCGGGCGATACGATGAGCTTCAGCATGCCGTACGAGTCGCCGATGATCTGCCCGCGCGCCAGCTCCCGGTAACGGGAGATGCCGACCTCGAACGGGATGCTGTTGTCGGTCAGGTCGTCCTCGGTCCGCCCGACGAAGCTGATCTCCGGGATCGTGTAGATGCCGATCGGCTGCAGCTCCTGCATGCCCCGCACCGGCTCGTCGCAGGCGTGGTGGGCGGCCAGGCGGCCCTGCTCCATCGAGGTGGAGGCGAGCGCCGGGAAGCCGATGATGTCACCGACGGCGTAGATGTGCGGCACCTCGGTGCGGAAGTGCGCATCGACGCTGATCCGCCCGCGCGCGTCGTAGGACAGCCCGGCCTTGTCCAGCCCGATGAGGTCGGCCGCGCCCTGACGGCCCGCGGAGTACATGACGGTGTCGGCGGCGATCCGCTTGCCGCTGGCCAGCACCGCCACGGCCGCGCGCCCGTGCCGCTCGACCGCCGCGACGGACTCGCGGAAACGGAAGGAGACCGAAAGATCCCGCAGGTGGTACTTCAACGCCTCCACGATCTCCAGGTCGCAGAAGTCCAGCATGCGCTCCCGCCGCTCGACCACCGTGACCTTCGTGCCCAGCGCCGCGAACATCGACGCGTACTCGATGCCGATCACCCCGGCCCCGACCACGACCATCGAGCCGGGCACCTTGTCCAGGTTGAGGATCCCGTCGGAGTCGATGATCGTGACATCGTCGAACTCGACGCTGTCCGGCCGCGCGGGCCGCGTCCCGGCCGCGATAATGATCTTCTCCGCCGTGATGTGCGACTCCCGCCCCTGCTCGTCCTGCACGGCGATGGTGTGCGGGTCGACGAACGTGCCGGTCCCCTGCAGCAGCCGCACCCGGTTGCGGGCCAGCTGGCTGCGGATGACCTCGATCTCCCGCCCGATGACGTGCGTGGTGCGGGCGGCGAGGTCGCCGACGGTGATGTCCTCCTTGACGCGGTAGCTCTGGCCGTACATCTCGCGCTGGTTCAGGCCGGTCAGGTACATGACCGCCTCGCGCAGCGTCTTGCTCGGAATCGTGCCGGTGTTGATGCAGACGCCACCGATCATGTTCCGCTTCTCGATCACGGCCACCCGCCGGTCGAGCTTCGCGGCCGCGATCGCGGCTTTCTGCCCACCCGGCCCGGAGCCGAGCACAAGGACATCGAAGTCGTACATGGGCCACAGTGTCCCCGGCGCGCCCGGCACCGTAAAGACGCGGACGGCTATGGTCATCGGCGTGAAACGACTACTTCAGGCCGTGGCAACGCGGCTGGGCCTGCTCCCCCGCCCGACCACCTCGGTGCGCCCCGTCCCGCCGCGCCAGGCCCCCGCCACGCCTGCGCCGCGCCCCCCGGCCGCCCGCCACGCCCCGGTGCCCGGCCCGCCGCCGCGCCACGAGACGCAGAAGCTGCTGGAGTACGCCCCGCAGCTGGACGGCGACGCCGACCCGGGCGAGGTCGTGTGGACCTGGGTGCCGTACGAGGACGACCCCGCGCAGGGCAAGGACCGCCCGGTCCTGGTCGTCGGCCGCCAGGGCACCGCCGTGCTCGGCCTGATGCTCTCGAGCCAGTCGGAGCGCAACGGGCAGCACAACTGGTTCGCGCTGGGCCCGGGCTCCTGGGACCGGGAGAAGCGGCCGAGCTGGGTCCGCCTGGACCGCGTCCTGACCGTTGACGCCGACGGCATCCGCCGCGAGGGCGCGATCCTGGACCGCGACCGCTTCGACCGGGTCGCAGCCGAGCTGCGCTCGTCCTACGGCTGGTCCTGAGCACCGGACGGATGAGTCCGGACGTCGGCACCTCCGGACTCATCCGTGTCATAACTGCGGCCCAGCCGCCCATGAGTCATCGCGCCCGACGGGAGACTGGGCACCACGGGACCGAATTTCCCGGGTCGATGCCGCATGCCCCTCATCCGACGTGGTCACGGTCGTTTTCTGGTCACATCACGTCATCTGGACGCGGCGCGTTACCACACTCTTCCATCGGGGCGATCTCAGATGTGAGAGTCCCGGCGGGCGGTGAGGGCCTGCTTCGCGGTGGGCCAGTCGTCGTCGAGCATCGCGTACAGAACGGTGTCGCGCCACGTGCCGTCGGCGCGGCGGCGGTGCTTGCGCAGCACGCCCTCGCGGACGGCGCCGAGCCGTTCGATCGCCGCCTGCGCCCTGCTGTTGCGGATGTCGGTGACCCAGACGACACGGACCGCGCCGAGGGCCTCGAACGCGTAGTCCATGAGCAGCAGTTTGGCCTCGGCGTTCAGGCCGGTGCCCCACCAGCGTTGCCCGAGCCAGGTGTAACCGATCGTCACCGACCGCTGCACCGGGTCCAGGTCGGCCAGCGAGGTAGTGCCGGCGAACTCGCCGGTGCGCGCGTCGAGTTGCGCGTACGCGAACCGCTGCCCGCGCGCTCGGGCGGCCAGCGCGGCCGTGATGTGCCGGGCCGCGTCCTCGACCGTGACGGGCGCGGTGAGCGCCCCGCCGGGCGGGCTCTGCCAGCGGAAGATCTCCGCGCTCTGCATCGGGGTCCCGGCCGCGGCGAGGTAGCCCGGCGCGTGCTCGATGGCGAGCGGTTCGAGCCGCACCAGCCGGCCGGACAGCACGGGCATCGCATACCACAGGGCCACATCGGTCACGGCTGATATGTTCGCGTACGACGACGTCTGCTATCCACCGATTTCCCCTCCCGCAACGCTCTGACCGCCCTGACCGCCCGGTGAGTCTCCGGGTTTCCTATGGTGAGGGCGTGGACGACGAGGCCGTACAGCGTAACCAGCCTGCTCGACGCGCAACAGCGCGCCGAGGACCAGCGCCGTCACGGCGTGCCGACCAGCAGCCGTAGCGAGCCCACGAACTCCGGCTGGGTACGCAGCTGCCCGAAGCGCTCGTCCCAGGCGCCGCCGGCCAGGTCAGCGCGCAGCCGAGCGGCGAAACGGGCGGTCGCGGCGTCGTCGACGAAGCCCCACGCCGACTGCGCCGCCCGCACCTCGTCATCGAGGAATCGCTCCGGGCGGGCGTAGTACGCCTCGGTCACTCCGTCCACGCAGTCGATGGGGATCGGCACCTCGTGCACCTCGCACGTCGTACCGATGGCCGCGGCGATCAGATCGATGGCCGGGTAGCGGCGCCGCTCCGCGGCGATAAGCTCCGGCACGTACTCCGCCAGCCAGAACCGGTCTAGCGCATCCCCATCGAAGGTCAGCACGACGACCGGGCCACGGGCCACCCGACGCAGCTCGGCGAGCCCCTTCGCCGTGTCCGCCCACTGATGCACCGTCACCGTCGCCATGGCCGCGTCGAACGCACCATCGTCGAACGGCAACTCCTCAGCGCGGCCGTCGAGCGCCGGCACCACATGCGGCGGCCGCTGGGCGCGCATCGCCGCCGACGGCTCGACGGCGACCACATACCGGTCCGCGGGCTCGTACGAGCCCGCCCCGGCACCAACATTGAGCACCGTACGCGCCGAGCCCAGCGCGGCGTGGACCCACGCCGCGATACGCGGATCCGGCCGCCGCTGAACGGCGTACCCCGTCCCGTGGGTGTCGTAGTCGAAGTCGCCAGCGAGGGCGCTTGTCATCCCGTAGTCCTCTCCCCGTAATCCTGCCAAGGACGCCGCCGGCATGCCGGGGCGTCCGGGACGTCGTGCGAAGTCATCCCGCAGACAGTGCACGTGAGGCGCGCCAGCACCTCGGCGACCTCTTCCAGTGGGGTCGCCGGCTTCGCCGGGCACAGCCCGCATCGTCGTGCCCGTCCGCCGGGCGAGCTCGCCGCCGCCACGCTAAACCCGAACCCCAGGTACAGGTCAACCAGAATGCCGCCCCCGGTGAGCGCCGGGATGCCCAGGAAGAGTCCGACGCCTCGGCCCGCCGCTCCCCGATGCTGGCCTACCTGCCGCCGTCCCGAACGAGCAACAGTTCGCGGCTAACGACACCGGTACCGGGACGCCGCGACCAGAAGCCCGGCGCGCCGGCGTGAGAACGGAAGATCGCGGTGCTCCGGGAGGAGCAGTCGAGGATCCAACACAAGATCGAGTGGTACCGGTAGGAGCTGGCGTCGATGCCCGAGGCGTCCACGGCGGCCGCTTGACCTGGAGCGCGCTCCAGCTCATACGGTCCGGTGTATGCGAACGATTCCTCTGGGCCGCACGGGCGAGCAGGTCAGCGCGCTCGCGCTCGGCTGCATGCTGATGGGCACCAGCACCGACGAGGCCACGTCCGTCGCGATGCTGGACCGGTATCTCGACGCCGGTGGCACGTTCCTGGACACCGCCGACTGCTACGCGTGGTGGCCGGCGCCGGGCGCCACCGGCGGCGAGAGCGAGGCGCTGCTCGGCCGCTGGTTCGCCCGCACCGGCCGGCGCGACGAGGTCTTCCTGGCCACCAAGGGCAGCGCCTGGGTGACTGACCCGGAGGCCGTCCGGTCCGGCCGCGTGCGCGCCCCGGAGCAGTACGCGGGCGCCGGCGGCGACACGCTGCGCCACGCGCTGGACGCGAGCCTGCGCCGGCTGGGCGTCGACCACGTCGACCTGTACTACGTCCACGTCGACGACCTGAACACCCCGCTGGAGGAGACCCTGGCGGCGCTGGCCGGCCTGGTGGCGGCCGGCAAGACGCGGCACATCGGCTGGTCGAACGCGCAGACCTGGCGCCTGGAGCGGATCCGGCAGCTGTGTGCCCAGCACGGCTGGCCCGCCCCGGTCGCCCTCCAGCAAGAGCACTCCTACCTGCGCAAACACCCCGCCGCGCGGACCGTGTCGGTGGTCGACGACGAGCAGCTGCGATACCTGCGGGCGCACGACGACCTGACGCTGGTGGCGTACTCGCCGATCCTCAAGGGCGTGTACGACGACGCGGGGAAGCGCCGCGACCATCACGTCATGGACTCCTACCGCGGCGCCGACTCCGACGCCCGTCTGGCCGTCGTGGCCGAGCTCGCCGCCGACCTGGGCGTGACCGGCAACGAGCTGGCCCTGGCCTGGGTGCTGCACCAGCGCGACCCGGACCGGGTGGCGCTGATCGGCCCGCGCACGCTGGAGCAGTACGACTCCTCGATGGCCGCCCTGGCGATCGACCTCGACCCGGCGGTCCTGGCCGAGCTGGACGCAGCCGGCGCCTGACGGTCCCGGCTCGGCGCCCCGTGCCGCCCGGACGCACCCTACGGTCCAACCACAACGTCAGCGGGGACTGTGACGTCCGGCTGGCGAACTGCGCAAGCGGATCGGCCAGGTCAACACCTCCGGGATCCTCGCTAGGTCACTGGTCGTCAAGGCCAGTTTCTCGCTCGGGGTCCACCACGTGAGCGGTGCTGCGCCGCGACCCCGAGCGGGGCCGCCGAGTCGGTCGTATGCGGCTTGCCTCAGTTGGCGGCAACGGGTCTGCGTCCTCGGTCCTGTCGGGCCGGCCTGGTACGGCGGCGAGCAGGGTATCGAGCGCGAGCTGCGCTGTTGCCAGCTGCGTGATCGCCTCGGCGATGCGGGCCCGTTCCCGTTCCAGGTGGTTGACCATGCCCTGACACGCCGACGGGATCAGCTGCTTCCCGTCGTCGTGCACGCAGTGCAGCACCTGCGCGATGACCGTGGTGGGAAGTCCGGCGGCGAGCAGATAGCGAATGTGGGAAACCGCGACGATATCCGACTCGGCGTACTCACGGTAGCCGTTGGCACGCCGCGCCGGCTGGAGCAGCCCCTGCTCCTCGTAGTAGCGCAGCAGCCGCTCGCTCACCCCGGTCTCGTGGGCCAGAACGCCAATCCGCATGGAGCCTCCGCATTCCGCTTGACCTTCACACCGATGTGAAAGCTTAGCTTTTGCCTGGCACCAGGAGGCAGGACGAAGGGGGCGGGCTATGTCGGGCGCGGTCATCATCGGGGTAGGGCCAGGGATCGGACGTTCAGTTGCCCTGCGATTTGCTCGGGAGGGCCTACCGATCGCTCTCGTGGCACGCACCGGCGCGGCGGTGCGAGCGGTCGCCGAGGCCATCGCTCCACTCGGCGTACGGGTCGTCCCGCTGACCGCCGATAGCACGGACGAGACGGCGCTCCGGGCCGCACTGGACGCAGCGGCCGACGAGCTCGGTCCACCGGACGTCGTGGTGTACAACGCCGCGATCATCCAGGCCGACTCGCCCGGCGACCTGTCCGTTCGCGCTCACCAGGAGGCATGGGCGGTCAACGTGGTCGGGGCGATCACCGCCGCCGCGCACCTCCTGCCCAACATGGCTCGGCGCGGCAACGGGTCGTTCCTCATCACCGGCGGAATGCCCGAGCCAAAGCCGCAGTACGTGTCCCTCTCGCTCGGCAAGGCCGGGGTACGAACCCTCGTGGCCCTGCTCGACCAGGAGTACGGACCGTCCGGCGTCCACGTGGCCACGGTCACTGTGGCTGGCGCCGTTGCTCCGGGTACGGCCTTCGACCCGGACGACATCGCCGAACACTACTGGCGATTGCACAGCCAGCCACGCCAGCAATGGGAGCAGGAGATTGTCCACGACGAGCAGACCAGCGCAGGCGGTGCGCCAACCGACCCGGCGCGCGACGTCATCACTGCACTGCTGGACCGCTGGCAGGCGGCGTTCAACGCGCACCAACCAGACCATCTCAGCTCGCTGTTCGCGCAGGACGCGCTCTTCCAGGGCATCACCGCACAACTGCTGGTCGGTCCGGCGGCGATCCGCGGCTACTACGACAAGGTCGCGGAGGGAACCACAGCCGAGGTGGAGGTGCTGCAGGGCAATCTGCTGCGCGAGAACATCATCACCGGGTTCGCTGACGTCACCTTCACCGCGTCCACCCGCGAGACCACGCAGCTGCGCCTCTCCATCGTCGCGAAACGCAGCGCGAACACCTGGTCGATCAGCCACTACCACGCTGCAGGACTGTCCGCTTCACCGACCGGGGGTTGACCCCCGGCCAGGCGCAACAACCTACTCGTGGTCGGGCCGGGCGCCGAGCGGGATCGGGGCGGGGACCGTGCACCGGCTGGTGACCTCGACCGCTGTGCCGCTCTCCGCGGCCTCCAGGAGCCGTTCCATGATGTCGAGGACGTGGTACGCCAGGTCGCCCGACGCGCGCGGCGGTGTGCCGTCGCGCAGGGACCGGGCCAGGTCCGCGACGCCGTAGCCGCGGGCCGCGTCGCGGTAGCCGGCGCGTTCGGGGACGTCGATCCACTCCCCGGTCGTGGCGGTGAACAGCCGCACCGGGCCGGCGAAGTGGTTCGGGTCGGGGACGGACAGCGAGCCCGCGCTGCCGTACACCTCGATCCTGGGCAGCCGGGCGTCCCAGATGTCGAAGCTCATCATGAGCGTCGTCAACGCGCCGCCGGTGTGCTCGAGGATGCCGGTCACGTGGGTGGCCACGGTCACCGGGAAGGCGGTGCCGGCGCGCGGTCCGGCGCCGATCTCGCGGGTCCCGCGCGGGGTGGCGGACATGCCGGTGACCCGGCGGACCGGGCCGAGCAGTGTCACCAGCGCCGTCAGGTAGTACGGTCCCATGTCGAACAGCGGGCCGCCGCCGGGCTCGTAGTAGAACTCCGGCGACGGGTGCCAGCGCTCGTGGCCGGGGGTGACCATGAACGCGGTCGCCGCGACCGGGGTGCCGATGTCGCCGGCCGACAGGCTCGCCCGGGCCGTCTGCAGCCCGGTGCCGAGGACGGTGTCGGGTGCGCAGCCGACGACGAGGCCGGCGCGGGCGGCGGCGTCGAGAACGCTGCGCGCCTCGGTGGTGTTGGCGGCCAGGGGCTTCTCGCCGTAGACGTGCTTGCCCGAGGCGATCGCGGCGAGCGCCACGGCGGCGTGGGCCTGCGGCACGGTCAGGTTCAGCACCACGTCGACGTCGTCGGCGGCGAGCAGCTCGTCGGGCGCTCCCGCCACGGCACCGGGAAGATCCGCGGCCAGGGCGGCCGCGCGGCCGGCGTCGAGGTCGGCGACGCGGGTCATGGTGATGTTGGGCAGCCGGGCGAGCGTGGTGGCGTAGGCGGTGCTGATCTTGCCCGCGCCGATGATGCCGACGTTCAGCGCGTCGCCCATGCCAGCCCCCGCGTGATGATCTCGTCGTGCTCGGGGACCTCGAGGTCCTCGAGGCGATGGCCGACGGTGGTGACGAACACGTTGCCGGCGCCCCACCGGGTGGTCCACACCACCGGCATGACGACGCCGTCGACGTCGGTGACCGCGTGGACCTCGATCGACGGGTCGACGTGCACCCGGTACTGCTCGGTATGGACGGTGAACGGGCCGATGCCCGCGACGACGGGGTGGTCCGACGTGGGCCGCACCTCGTAGGTGACGAACTCCGCCGGGTGATGCACGAACTGGCCGCCGGTCATGTGCTGGTAGTCGGGGGTGGCGCGGAACGCGTCGATCATGCCGCCGTGCCAGCCGGCGAAGCCGGTGCCCGCCCGTACGGCGGTGGACAGGCCGACAAGCTGCTCGGGCGTGATCGTGCCCATCGTCCAGCACTGCACGATCAGGTCGGCGCGACGCAGCAGATCCTCGTCGAGGTAGACGTCGAGGGTCTCCGACGTGACGACCTCGACGCCCCGGTCGCGCAGCCGGGTGACGTAGCGATCGGTGACCTCGACGGGGCGATGGCCCTCCCAGCCGCCCCGCACAACCACGGCCACGCTCATGCCGTCACCTCCGCTTCGCTCCGGCGCCGGCCTGAGCCACCCCTGCGCCCATTGATCGCGGCCCCTCCGCTGCGCTCCGGACCGCTCATGCCTGCCGCCAGGTGTGGGTCGGGGTGAAGTCCAGCAGATCGCGGCTCAGGCGGGTGGAGACCGGCACGGCGAAGCCTTCCAGCGGTTCGGTGACGAGCGATGTCGGATGGTACTGGCTGATCAGCTCCGCTGTCGGCCGCAGTGCGGTGGTGTCCGGGGCGGCGACGGTGACGACGGCGTGGCTGTCGACCGGCCGGGTCAGGGCGGCGACGACCGCCTCGGCTGCGTCGCGGGTGTCGATCCAGCTCCACAGGGCGCCCCGGTCGCCGCCGGGGTCGGCCTGGACGTGCGCGAGGTGGTGCCGCAGCCGCTCGCCGGTGCCGATGAACGGGAAGCGCAGGCTCACGGCGGGGATGCCGTGGCGCCGGCTGACCGTCGCGGTGACGAGTTCACCGACGTGTTTCGAAAGCCCGTACGGGTCGTCGCCGATGTACGGGTGGTCCTCGGGCAACGGCAGCCGCAGCGGTGTCGCGCCGCGCCCCGACCACGCCAGCCCGACGGCGGACAGGCTCGACACGTAGACGATCCGGCCGACGCCGAGCGCGCCCGCGGCGTCCAGGAGGTGGTACGTCGAGGCGACGTTGTTGTCGAAGACGCCCTCGCGCACCGGGTCAGGGATGGCGGCGGCATGCACCACCGCGTCGACGCCGGCGAGCAGCCCGTCGAGGCCGGCGGGGTCGCGCAGGTCGCCGGTGACCAGATCGTCGGCCGGGCTCGTGCGCAGTGGCGCGCGGTCGTGCGCGCGGACACCGTGCCCGTCGGCGTGCAGCCGCGCGACCAACGCCTGCCCCAGCATGCCGCCCGCGCCGGTGACCAGGATCTTCACGGCACGCTCCTCAGCCGCTTCATGTACGTCATGATCAGTTCTCCGGTGCGAAGGATGCGAAGGGTGCGGAGGCTGCCAAGGGTGCCAAGGGTGCGAAGTTGGCGGTCAGCGCCTGATCGCCGGTGACCGTGAACGTGTATTCCCGGGCGGTGGACATCTCCGTGCCGCCCACGGTCCAGTTGACGAAGCGGTAACCGGACGTGGCCCTGGCCGATGCGGTGACCTGGCTGCCGTGCTCGTAGCAGCCGGGCCTGGTGTCGTTGCCATCCAGCCTGACGGTGCCGGCACCGCCGGGAGACACCGACGCGGTGACGTTGTGCTCCACGATGTCGATCACCATCACGTTGTACAGCCTCACCCGTCCCGCGCTGGTGGTGCCGTTGTAGCGCATGAGGTTGACGATGGTGACGTTCCCGGCGGCGGCGTTCACGGTGTAGCCGTCGGCCCCCAGATTGTCGGTGCCCAGGTTGAAGACCCGGACATCGCCGGAATGCACGATGAGCCCGTTGTGCAGGCCGTAGCCGAACGCGTCCGCGACGGTCAGCCGGTTCGCGCCGTCGACGGTGATCAGGTCCGCGTACTTGCGGGTGTAGCCGTCGATCACCTGCGGGAAGAGGTCCTTGCCCAGGACCCAGTTGGGCAGGGAGAAGCCGGTGCGGACGAACGTGTTGCCGTTGCTGAGCACGCCCTCGATCCGCCCGCCGTCGCTCTTGCCGACGGTGACGCCGTGCCGCACGAAGGTGCCCTTGATCTTCCGTACCAGGAAGTGGTCGTTGCGGTACGTGGCCATGTCGATGGCGTTCCACGCGTTCGGCAGGCCGATGTTGACGGCGTAGGTGCCGCTGCCCTGGCCGCGGATGGCGTAGGGGTAGGGCACCAGGCCGCCCGGCGCCGCCGGGTTGTTCTCCGGGTAGAACACGCGCAGGCCGCTGACCCCGGCCCGCTCGCCGCGCAGGGTGATCGCGGCCTGGTCGGTGTCCGGCCTGGCGGTGTTGCGCCCGGCGTAGGACATCAGCACGGTGCCTCCGCTGCGCCCGTCCTCGTCCCGGTTCGGGACCGGGGACGCACCGCGCAGCTCGACGCCGGCCGGCACGACGAGACGTCCTTCGAGCCGGTACCAGCCGGCCGGGAGGTAGACCACGCCACCACCGTCGCGCTGCGCACGGTCGAGCGTGCGCTGGATGCCCTCCGTCGCGTCCTGCGCCGGGACGTAGCCGTTGCCTCGCACGGTGTTGTACGGGGCCTTGCTCACGTCGTAGAGGACGTTGCGTCCGGGCTTGACGACGGCGGATCCTCCGTCGCCGGCGGGCGGGGTCCCGGCGAGCCGGTACACCGTTCCCTGGACCGCGCCGGTGAGCTTGGTGTCGGTGAGCTTGACGTAGCCGCCCCCGTTGTTCACCACCGCGGCCGTGCTGCCTTCCAGGTCGCTTGCGGCCAGCGCCAGTCCCCACCGCGCGTCGAACTGGTCGACCTGCAGGGCGATGTCGGTGCGCTGCAGCCGCACCCGCTGGAAGATGCCGGTGAACTCGGCCCGCAGCCCCCGCACGATGTGGATGCCGATGTGGTAGTCCGCCGCGGACAGGTCGGCGAACTGGTCCCACTCCAGGTCGCCGAGGATGAACCCGGTGCCGTGCGCGCGGGTCCACGCGTCGAGCGCGCTGCGCCGCGGTGGGTTGTACGCCGCCGGGGCCTGGGCCCAGTAGGCGTTGCTCAGGGTGACGTTCTCCCACGTGCCGACGTCGGCGCCGTTGTAGGCCTCGACGCCGGCCAGCAGCGCCGTGCCCTTGACGTTGCGGACGGTCGCCGACTCGTGGGTCTGGCCGTTGCCGGGCGGGCGACCCCGCTCGTCGCGCATGGTGCTGATGCCGATGCCCCGGTACGAGTTGAGCATGGTGACGTCGGAGACCGTGCTCATCATGTAGTTCTCGTCGCCGGCCCAGGCGCTGCCCGGGATCTCGAACGTGACGTTGTAGGGCACCGGCGCGGTCGCGCTCTGCCGCGGGTAGTACGTGGTGACGCCCATGACGCCGGCGCTCCCGCCGACGCGGAACAGCACGGGGCCGTTGTCGCCGGCGGGGAGATCGGCGCTCACCACGGTGCCGTATGCGCCGCGGCCCTGGTCCGGGTCGCGCCGGTCGCCGCGCAGCGTGCAGAAGGCCGGCACTTCGACCGTGTCGGTGACCCGGTAGGTGCCCTCGGGCAGCCAGACGGTCCCGCCGCCCGAGTCGTAGCAGTCGTACAGCGCCGCCCGGATGGCCGCGGTCGCATCCTGCTTCCCCGTCGGGTCGGCGCCGTACGCGGTGGCGTCGAAGTCGGCGACCACCACGTCGCTGGTCGGGTACCTGGTCTTGACCAGCGTCGGCGACGGCGCGACGGCGCGCTGGTCGCGGATCTGCAACCCGGCCACGTCGATGCCGGTGAGGCCGGGGGCGTAGCCGGTGAGGTTGAGCCGGACATACCGGGCGGTCGCGGCCGGGAACCGGGTCCGCGACGAACTGTTGCTTCCCGGGGCTCCGGAGCGGCCGGCGGCGGCGTAGGCGATGCCGTCGGTGGAAACCTCGACGCTGTAGTCGGGCGAGTAGGCGTTGCCCCACTGCACCGTCACCTCGTTGACCGGCCGCGCCGTGCCGAGGTCGGCCTGCAGCCACTCGCCCCTGCCGCCGTTGCCGCTGCTCCACGCGGTCGTCGCGTCGCCGTCGTTCGCCGCGGGCGGGCTGGAACCGTCAGCGCTGCTGCTGGCGGTGAGCGTGGCGTGGCGGGCCAGGTCGGTGTCGACGGCCGAGGCGCGGAACGCCCGGTAGGTGTCCTGCAACGCCCGCAGCGCCGCCGCCACCTGCGCCTCGGTGGCCGAGGCGTCGTCGAGCACACGCTGTGCCTGGGCGATGGCCGTCGTGAGCGCCGGCTTGGAGCCCGCAGGATACTGCCCGTCGCGGGTGCCTTCGCGCGCTGCGTACAGCGCCAGGTTCGCCGAGGCGACGAGGTCACGCAGACCGGCCTTGACGTCGAGCTGGCGCGGCACGACGGTCACCCGCACGGCGGCCACCGTGAGCTCGACCGGGGAGCCGTCGTGGGTGAGGCGGAAGTCCGATCCGTTGGTGCGGTTGGTCAGGATGGCGTCGTCGAGGACGAAGTCATGGGACTTCCACGTCTGGCTGTTGCCGTAGGTGACGACCGCCGACGGCTTGAACTTGTCGATGATCTCGTCGCCGGGGGAATCGTAGTGCAGGAAGAGCGTGCCGTTGCCCGCGTCGAGGTAGTCCACGCTGACCATCACGATGTCGGTGGTGTTGTACGCGTAGCTGTCGGCGACGTTCAGGTACAGGTAGTTGGTCGCCGGCGATGGCGCGGCGGCGTTGGTCCGCCAGTAGCCGCGGCCGGCGATCGTGCCGGTGACGAGCCCGGACTCGTTGTCGCCGGCCCTCGGGCTGAGGCCGTTGTCGGTCGCGGTGGGGCCGAGGGTGGCCTGCGGTCCGGTCTTGGTGATCCGGACCTGGGCGACGGTGATGTCCGAGGGGGCGCCGCCGCTGACCCCGGCGAGGCGCAGCTCACCCGCGCCACCGGCGGTGAGGGCGGCGCCGTCGAGCCCGACCGCCGCCAGCCGCCAGGCGTTCGTCCCGGCGAGCTCGGCGATCGTCGTCGTGTCGCCGGATGGGGTGCGCAGCGTCAACTGTCCGCTGCCGGTGTCGTGGTACGTGACCACGACGACGATCGACGCCTGTGCCACGCTCGAGGCGTAAGCCGCGTCGGGCGTGACGCCGACGTAGCTCGTGCCCGCGGCGACCTGCGTCTGCCAGTACCCGCGGCCGTTCAGGGTGCCGGTGCGCAGGCCCGACGGGTCGTCGCCGGCGCGCACCTGCACGCCGAGCGTGACCACGTCCGGACCGAAGTCCGCGCCGATGCCGCGCGGGTACATGACCGGACCCGTCGCGGCGTGCGCGGCGCTGACGGGCACGAGCAGGGCGCTCGCCAGCAGCAGGACCGGCCAGATGAGGGACCATCGCCGGCTTCGGGGACGCCTAGGGATTGTCACAGGTTGCCTCCGGGGTGGTTCGCGGGCCGCTCGCCGATCACGCCTTCACCGCGCCCATCAGGCCGTTGACGAAGTACCGTTGCGCCGCGACGAACAGGATGATCACCGGTATCACCACGATCAGCGCGCCGGCCATCAGGACGTTGTAGTGCGCCACCGCGCCGGACTGCAGGTTCTGCAGCGCGATGGGCAGGGTGAACGTGCCGGGGTCGTTGAGCGAGACCCGCGTGAGCAGGTACTCGTTCCAGGTCGGGATCGCGGTGAGGACGGCGATGGTGACCAGCACCGGTCGCGACAGCGGCAGATAGATGGTGGTGAAGATGCGCAGTTCGCCGGCGCCGTCGACGCGGGCCGCCTCGCGCAGTTCGCCGGGGATGACGTCGAACGCGTTGGTCATCATGAGGATGGACAGCGGTGCCGAGCCGTTCACGAACGGCAGGATCAGCCCCCAGTGGCTGCCCAGCAGCCCCAGCTTGTTCTCCAGCAGCACGACGGGCAGCAGCACGGTCACCCCGGGCACGAACAGCAGCACCATGAACAGCCGGTACAGCGCCTTGCGCCCCGGGAAGCGCAGCACCGAGAACGCATAGCCGGCCGCCGAGTAGATCACCAGCACCAGCAGCACGGTCAGCCCGGTGACCTTCAGGCTGTTCAGGAAGTAGTCGAAGAAGTGCAGCTCGCTCCAGGTCTCGGCGAGGGTGTGCAGGGTCGGCCGGTGCGGGATCAGGTTCCCGCCGGCCACCACCTCGAACTGGTCCTTGAACGCGGCGGACACCATCCACAGGAACGGGTACAGGCTGATCGCCGCGTACAGCAACAGCAGCAGGCCGACCGCGACGCGGGCCAGCACGGCCGGCAGGGACCAGTGGACGCGCACGCGGGCCGCGGGCCGGCCGGTGGCGGGCGCGGCGGCGGCGGCCGGACGCACGGTCTCGGTGCTCACGTGACCCTCCGCATGGCTCGAAGGTTGACGGCGGCGAGGATCACCGCTGCGACGAACAGCATCCAGCCCAGCGCGCTGGACAGACCGAGGGTCGGACCGAGCAGGGACAGGAAGGCCAGCCGGTACGTCTCGAGGCCGAGGACGTTGGTGTGGTCGCCGGGGCCGCCGTTGGTCATGACGAGGAAGGTCTGGAACCCCTGCAGCGAGTCCCGCAGGGCGAGCAGGACGATGATCGCCGTGATCGGCCGCAGCAGCGGCCAGATGACGTGCCGGATGATGTGCCAGGAGCCGGCGCCGTCGACGCGTGCCGCCTCGACGAGCGTCGGGTCCACGGCCTGCAGGCCGGCCAGGTACAGCATCATGGACACCGGAACCGACGACCACACGGTGATCACGATGAGGGTCGGCAGCGCGGTCGACGGGTTGCCCAGGAAGCCCTGCGGCTGTTGGAGACTGCCCAGCCCGAGCGATCGCAGCAGCAGGTTGACCGCGCCGTCCGGTTGCAGCACGTACATCCACGCGAAGTACACGGCGATGCCGCTGGTCACCTGGGGCAGGAAGTACACCGAGCGGAGCACGGTCTTCAGCCGCCGCACCGAGTTGAGCAGCACGGCCAGCGGGAAGCTGACCAGCACGGTCAGGATCGGTACCGCGATCATCACCCACAACGTGTTGACCGCGGCGGTACGCACCCTCGGCGCGTACCTGGGGTCGGCCCACAGCAGGTCGGCGTAGTTCTGCAGGCCGACCCAGCTCCAGTTCGGCGTGAAGCCGTTCCATTTGGCGAAGCTGAGCGAGAACCCGTACCCGATGGTGTAGGCGCCCATCACCGCGAACAGGATGACCGCCGGCGCCACGAAGGCGGCGCCCCAGGCCACTTCCGAGGGGCGGTACCTCGTCCTGCCGCGGCTCGGGGCCCGCCGGGTCGGCGACGGGCCCTTCGCGATCGTCGGTACCGCCATTACTGCTTGGTCCAGAAGGCGTCGATCTGTTTGGTCATCTCCGCGCCGATCTCCGCGGCGCTCTTCTTCTTCAGCGGGGTGTAGTCGATCAGCACGTTGGCGACGGGAGTGCCGTCGTACGCGTTGGGCTTGTAGGAGGTGTCGCCCGGGTTGTACGCCGAGGGACCGGAGCCGAACGCCTTGATCATGGCGCCCAGCGCCGGGCCGACCGCGGAGCTGGGGTCGGCGCCCAGGTTGGTCGGCGGGATGTCCAGCGCCTCCTTGGCGAAGGTGGCCGACACATCCGCCTTGGCCAGGTACTTGAGCCACTGGATGGCGCCGGCCCGGTTCTTGGTGGTGGCCGAGACCGACATGCCGGTCAGCGTGAACGGAGCCAGGTTCAGGTTCTTGATGGCGCCGTTGGCCGGTGCGGGAACGGGGAACGTGATCACGTTGCTGGCGTCGAGCCCGTTCTGCGCCAGGAACGCCAGGGTGAACGTGCCGCCGATGTCGAACGTCGACTTGCCCTGGGCGAAGGCCAGGTCCGCCGCGTCGATGTCGAGGCTCTGCGTGCCGGGCAGCCAGTATGGGGTGATCTGGCCGTAGGTCTCCAGTGCCTGCACACCCGTCGGGGAGGCGAAGTTGCTGGCCTTGTCCTTGCCGAACAGGGCGTGGAACTTGTCGGCGCCGAGCATCCCGTAGGCCATGGGCTGCATGAGCCACTCCAGCCCGGTGGTGGCCGACTTGAGGCCGAGGGTGACGCCACCGCTGGCCGGGTCCTTCGCCTTGACCTTCGCCAGGTCGGCGATGAACTCCTCCCACGTGGTCGGGGCGGCGGTGATGCCGGCATCGGCCAGTCGCTGCTTGTTGGCGTAGACGATGCCGAACGTGCCGATCGTGAGGGGGACGCTCAACCGCTGGCCCTGCTGGATGCCCTTGGTCTTGGCGTCCTGGGCCAGCGACTTCTTGTAGTACTCCTCGGTGACGGTGCCGTCCTGCTTGACCGCCGGGAGGTAGCTGTTCACCCAGGCGTCGTCGACGTCCTTGGCCAGGTCGGTGAGCAGCCCGGCGGCGCCGAAGGTGAGGTCGTCGCCGTTGGTGTGCACCTCGAAGAGATCGGGCAGGTTCTTGGTCTGTGCCGCCGCCTGCACCTTGGTCACGTACGCGTCGTCCGGGCCGTACGACTCGATCTTGACCGAGATGCCCGTCTCCTTCTGAAATCCTTCCGCGACCTTCTGCAGCGCCTTGACGTGGGGCTGCTTGAAGGTCCACATCACCAGTTCCTTGCCGGACGAGTTGCCGGACGAGTTGCCGCCACAGGCGGCGGTGGTGGCGCCGAGCGCCAGTGCCACCAAAACGGCCAGCGCCGGCCGCCACGCGCGTCGTTCATGTGTCATCACGGTGCCGAGCCTTCGCGTCCAGGGGCGCCATCGACATGCGCCACTTCGTTCCAGAGAACGTAAATCGAATTGATGTACTGTGTCAACCACGTCACAGTCGCGAGAAGGTGGGCACCGCGATGCAACAATCGCTGAACTCCGGCGGACCCGGATCCGCGCAGGCAGACGTCACGACACGTGACGACCCGTCACCTGACGTGCTGGCGGCCGCGCCGTGGCCAGCGCCGGCCGGGGCCGCCCGGATCACCCGGGTACGCACCTTTTTGTGCGCGCCCCAGGGCTGCCCGTATCTCATCGTCCGCGTCGAGACAGACCAGCCGGGGCTGTACGGGCTGGGCTGCGCCAGCGACCCCCAGCGCACCCTGGCCGTGCGCGCCGTGCTGGACGAGTACCTGGGCCCGCTGATCCGTGGCCGCGACGCCGGCGACATCGAGGACATCCACCGCCTGCTGCACAACAGCGGCTACTGGCGGGGCGGCTCGATCGCCAGCAACGCCCTGGGCGCCATCGACGTCGCACTGTGGGACATCAAGGCGAAGGCCGCCGGGCTGCCGCTGTACTCGCTGCTGGGCGGCCGGGCACGGCACGGCGCGGAGGCGTACACCCACGTCGACGGCGCGGATCCCGGCGAGATCGCGGACAAGGTGGACGCCGCGGTCGAGGCGGGTTACCGGCACGTGCGCGTCCAGGTGGCGGTGCCGGGCGTGGACACCTACGGTGCCGCGCCCGCGGGCGCCACGCAGGCCCGCAGCCGGGCAGACCGGCGCGGCACATGGGACTCTCTTGCGTACCTGCACCACGTCCCACCGGTGCTCGCCGAGGTACGCCGCCGGGTCGGCGACGGGGTGGAGCTGCTGCACGACGTACACGAGCGGCTCACCCCCGCGCAGGCCCGGCACCTGGTCGCCGCACTCGCCGACGTGGGGCTGTACTTCCTCGAGGATGCGCTCGCGCCCGAGGACAGCGCGTACTTCGGCCAGCTGCGGGCCGCCGGCCCGGTCCCGCTGGCGGTCGGCGAGCTGTATGACGACGTGAGCCGATACCTGCCCCTGCTGGAGCAGCGGGCCATCGACTTCGCGCGCGTGCGGATACCGACCCTGGGCGGGCTGACCCCGACCCGCAAGCTGGTCGCCGCGTGCGAGCTGTTCGGGGTACGCACCGCGCCGCACGGGCCGGGCGACGTCAGCCCGGTGGCCCAGGCGGCCAACGTCGCGCTCGACGTCTCCACGCCGGCGTTCGGCATCCAGGAGGCGGCCCGGTTCCGCGACGCCACGCTGGAGGTCTTCCCCGGGGCGCCGGTGCCGCAACGGGGCAGCCTGTACCCCGCCGAAGCGCCGGGCCTCGGGGTGGACTTCGACGAGACCGCGGCTCGCCGCTACCCGGCTCCCCCACCGCTGCACCACGACCGCTGGGCGCTGTTGCGCGGTACCGACGGCGCCGCCCACCGCCCGTGACCATGCTCCGACCGGCGGCCGGACGACACCGGCCGCCGCGCCGGTCAGCCCAGCAGCAGCGACTGCGGCTGGACCGACAGGATCTGGTCGAGCACCAGGCAGGCGGCGCCGATCGCACCGACGTCGATGCCCAGCCCGGTCGTGGTGACGACAGTCGGGTGGATGCGCTCCACGAACGGGGAACTCTCCACGATGCCCGGGATGATGGCCATGAACCGGTCCGCCAGCAGCGGCCAGATCGGCCCGCCGAACACGACCATCTCCGCGTCCACCAGCGTGGCGGCGGCACTGACCCCCCGCCCCACCCGGACCGCCCAGCGATCGATGATCTCGCCGGCCGTCACGTTGCCGGCCGACGCGTGCCGGCACAGGTGCCGCAGGCTCTGCTCCGCGTCACGCGGGCCGGCCGGCTTGAACTCCGGACCCAGCACCCCGTGCTCGATCGCCTCGGCGACCAGGGCGTTGGTGGTGCAGGCGGCGTAGAGCCCGCCGACCTCGCCGGCGTTGCCGGAGAAGCCGCGCAGCACCACGTCGTCCACGACCAGCCCCATGCCCGAGCCGGTGCCCAGGTAGAAGAACAGGAAGTTGCCCGTGTTGGTGGCGGCACCGGCCCAACGCTCGGCGACGGCCGCGGCGGTCACGTCCTTGTCCAGCAGGACCGGCAGCCCGGTGGTTTCCGCCAGGTAGTCGCGCAGCCCCACCCGGCCCCAGCCGGTCAGCTCGGGCGGCGCGATGACCAGCCCGGACGTCACGTCCACCGGTCCCGGCGCGGCGATGCCCACCCCCAGGACATTCTCCCGCGGTACCCCGGAATCGCGCACGAGCGCATTGATCGACTCGCTCATCTCGATTAACGTGTGGTCCGGATCGGCCGCCTCGGGCGTGGGACGCTGCGCGCGCGCCACCACCTTGCCCAGCAGATCGAGCAGCACGAAGGTGACCACCGCGGGATCGAGATGGACACCGACGGCGTACCGCGCGTCCGCGTTGACCTGCAGCAGCCGCCGCGGCTGACCGCTGCCCGAACTCCGGGTGCCGGCCTCACGGGCCAGGCCGCTGTTCAACAGGCGCCGGCAGATGTTCGACACGGTCTGCGCGGACAGGCCGGTGGCCTCGACGAGCTCCACACGGCTCAGCCCCGCCGGCACCCGGCGGATGGCGTCGAGCACCACCGACTCGTTGAAGTCGCCCATCCGTGGCAGGTTGGTGCCACGCCTGGTCGGCAACCGCTTGTCCACTGAACTCCCATGACGGCCAAAATTGCGCGACTTCCTCCATCAAATCGATTTAGCGTAGCATTCATCGGCGCACGTCTTCGGCCAGGCCCGGCCCCGTCGCCCACGGTGCCTTCGTCGTCGGGGGTGCCGTCGCTGGGGGTGTCGCGCTCGGTACAGAGCATTTTGTTGGCCTCGCTGGCCGACGACAGCTTGGCCGCGTGGGTGAGCCAGGTGTCGGTGGGATGCCTGCGCCAAGCGACGGGTTCGTCGGGCGGGAGGGGCATGAGTCGATGGTGACGTTCAGTGGGGACGCTTCGGCGCGGTTGGCGGAGTTCGACGATCCGCCGACCGATCCGGTGGGTTTGCTGGACGCGTGGCTTGCCGCGGCGGTGGAGCGGGGCGTTGCTGAGCCGTACGCGATGGTGTTGGCCACGGCCGACGCGGCGGGGGTTCCGTCGAGCCGGGTGGTGTCGCTCAAGGCCGTCGACGCTGGCGGGCTGGTGTTCACCACGCACGTGGCGAGCCGTAAAGGGGCTGATCTCGCGGTGCGGCCGTACGCTTCGGTGACGTTCTAAGTCGGTGCGTGCAACGCCTTAGCTTAGCCGCCAGCGGCGGAGCTCGCCGGCGAAGCTGCGCCAGCGAGCCGCCGAACTACTACTCCGCCACCTACCACCGGCCTGACTGCCCACTGCTGCCCTCCGATGCCCGCTGCACCCAGCGCTGCCCGATGCCGTTCAACGACCAGGTCGGCGATGCCGCCGCCGTGGTCGGCCGTGATGGTGGCGGGCAGGTCGGCGACCCATTCGCCGATCGCAGTGTAGGAGCGGTAGCCGGCCACCACCGCGCAGACCGCTGCGGTCACGCCGACAACCAGCTGATGGCGGATGCCCCGGCGGGCGCACAGATCGGGCACTTGGGCCAGGGCGGCGGGCAGGCCGGTAGCCAGTTACTGCGGGTTCGACTCGGCCGGGCTCGGCCTGGGCAGCATCGATCTGACCACGTCCGGCACCGGGGCGATCGATCCGCTCGCTATGCGACGATTTCCTCGCGGTATCGTGCGAGTACCCCCTTGACCGCGTCGGTTACTGGGGGTTCGTCGGTGATCGGCGTCCAGCGGTACTCGTCGTGTTCCTGAAGGATGACGGGCTCGGTCGCGGCGACCGTGACGGCGAAGTTGAACTGTCTCGACTTTTTGCCGCTTCCCGAGGTGTAGTCGAAGCTGCCGAGGTAGCTGGTGATCTCCCCGATGTCGAGCCCGCTTTCCTCTTTGACCTCCCGGCTCAGCGCTTCATCGAGGATTTCGCCCGGCTCGACCTTGCCACTGGGCAGTTCGTAGATGCCGCCCGTGAAGTCGTCGGTTGGTCGACGGAGCAGCAGGATCGCGCCATCGTTGGCCACGACGGCACCGACGACGAGTTGTTGTACGCCACCGGCGCGCGCTTCAGCAGTCAATTGGTCGATCAGGGAACGCTGAATCATGGGATCACCCTAGCAAGTCGTGATGGTGCTCGGAGACCTTGCGGATCGCGTTGACGTATTCGGCGGCGATTGCGATGTCTTCGTCGCGGTGCCAGACCGGCAATTTGATCGTGTTGGCGTGTATGTGTTCGGCAACGGGGAAATCTCCGGCCGCATAGGCAATCGCTTCACTGTACGCGGGGAACAGCGGTCCGGGATTCGCGAATAGCGGGTGCAGGTTCAGCGGGCACGTCGATCCCGGCTGGTCGGCTTCGTGGCACCCCTCGGCACGCAGCGCCCGATAGAAACGGTCCACGGGCAGGCCGTCAAGTTCGTGCGGCTGGTAGAGCAGCGGCAGGCCGTACCATGACGCGCGGTGTCCGTCCGGTATATCGGGAACGTTGATTCCCGGCGTGCCCGATAGCTCGTCGATAATGTACCTGGCGATGGCTTCGCGGCCGTCGAGGTATTCGTCCAGATGGCAGAGTTGGTCGAGTGCAACTGCAGCCGCCAGCGGATGGATTCGGAACTTCAGCCCCATCCCGGTCGTTGCGTAGGGGTAGAGCGGGTGGTCGGCGGGTATTTCGCTACGGCATCGCTTGTTGTAATGCCCGTGCAGCAGCAACCGGTAGAACGTTTCGTCGTCGTCGGTGGCGACGAAGCCGCCTTCCCCGGCCGACAGCGGCTTTGGTCCGTTGAGACTGAACACTCCTGCGGCGCAGCGGGTGCCGACCATGTGTCCGCCGATCGCCGCGCCGTGGGCGTGCGAGGCGTCTTCAAGCAGCAAGACATCACGCTCTGTGGTGACGGCTTGCAGCGCGGGAACGTTCGCGGGGATGCCCCACATGTGTGTGACCATCACCGCCTTGGTGCGGGCGGTGATCGCGTGCTTGACCGCCTTTGGGTCCAAGTTTCCGGTCTCGTCGCAATCGACCAGCACGGGAATCGCGCCGAGGTGGAACAGGGGTGTCGCGGTGGCGAGAAACGTGTAGGCGGGCACAATCACCTCATCTCCAGGCTGCACGCCACAAGCCGTGTAGGCCGAGTAGAGCCCGACCGTGCCGGAGCTGGTCAGCACCGCGTGGGAGGTGCCGAAATATTCGCAGAGGCGGTCTTCGAGGGATTCGATGACCCCGGAGCGGTCGTAGATGGAGATCGAGGCGTCGAGCTGCCGTAGCACCGCTTCCCGGGTGGTTTCGGTGATGGGAGGC
Source organism: Dactylosporangium sp. NPDC051485 (assembly GCF_040682015.1). Classification (NCBI taxonomy): domain Bacteria; kingdom Bacillati; phylum Actinomycetota; class Actinomycetes; order Micromonosporales; family Micromonosporaceae; genus Dactylosporangium; species Dactylosporangium sp. NPDC051485. Next base: position 91,380 of record NZ_JBFAZW010000017.1, on the reverse strand, counting down.
CAGGTGAAATGCGGGCCGGGCCGCTGGATCAGGGGTGTACCACCGAGCAGGGCCAGAGGTGAGCTGGTCACGTGATCTCCTTCGGGTTGACGTAGGCGTTGGTGCGCGCCGACTCGTAGCAGGCGGCGATGAACCGCATGTGGGCGAGGTTTTCGGCCGGGCTGCTGATGTTGGGGCGGGTGCCGTCGATGACCCGGCAGAAGTAGTCGATCTGGCAGGTCGCTGCGGTCGGCCATGCCTGTTCGCGGGCGAGGGATTCGATGACGTCGCCGTTGTTCCTCAGCCGGCGGATCCGGCCGCGTTCGAGGTGGACGATCCCCTTGCTCCCGACGAGGGTGATCTGCTCCTGCTTCGGTCCGATGTAGCGCGAGAGCAGCAGCGAACCGTAGAGCCCGCTGTCGTAGCTGAAATGGAGCAGCGCGGTATCTTCGGCGTCGTAGGTGCGGTCGGGCCGCGCGCTGGCTGAGATGCTGGCGAGAACCCGGTCCGGGAGGCCGAAGTACCACAGGATCATGTCGATGAGGTGATACCCCATGTCGATGATGCAACCGCCGCCCGCCTTCTCGGTGCGCCCGCGCCAGCCTTCCGACGGATCGTCGGTGAAGAACGTGTATTTGGCTTCGACCATGAACGGGGTGCCGGTCTGGTCCGCGAGTTGTTGAAAGCTCGTGTAGACGGGATTGAACCGGCGTTGCAACGTCACCATGAGCTGAATTTCAGTCGCGGCGCACTGCTCGACCAGCGATCGCGCCTCGACCAGCGAGGTAGCAAATGGCTTCTCCTTGAGTACATGAATGCCATGCTTCGCCGCGGCTTCGATCACGTGATGTCCGACGTGGTGCGGGACAGTGACAATCACGAAATCCGGTTGCTCCGCCCGGAACATCTCGGCGAAGTCGCTGTATCCCACGACTCGCAGCGCGTATTGCTGCTCGCGGAGCACATCTCGGTCTTCGTCGCAGACCGCCACGAGTTCCGCGTGGTCGGATGCGAGAAGCCCCGGGATATGGTCATCGAGGGCCTGTCTACCCAGGCCGACCACCGCCGCCCGAAATTTCACCTTGGGCCTCCTTTCGTTGACTATCGCCCAGCCATTTGCTCTTGGCTTGATCGACTGAAGCCGCTACGGTCGTCCGTCCGTCACGACCGCCCCCGCTGCGACGCGGGCGGGAACCGGTAGATCCGGGCGCCGCCGGTACCGGGCAACGCAGCGTCAACCGCACCACCGGAAACAGTCAGCGGCGCCAGTTCCGCAGTGATCCTGACCAGGATCGACACGGGCTCCGGCGACACCACGGGCGGCACCGACGCCGCCTCCGCTTCCGGTTCGGCTTGATGCTCGTGGTGCACCGCGAAGTCCAGCAGGCGACCCAGCGCGCCGCCGGTGTCCAGGGCGACATCGCACGCAGCGATCAGCTCCGCGCTGGCGTTGCGCTGCGCCTTCTCGACCTTCGACACCAGGTCACCGCTGGCGAACACGCGCTCGGCGAGCCGCGCCGCGGACAACCCGCGAAGCTCCCGCCAACGCCGCAACTCCGCACCGAGCAGATGCCTCGGCGACTGGTTCGGGGTCAAGGTGCTCGGCCGCTGACCCATCAGTGCGACTCCCGTCGGGCGTCCAGCGTGTACACCCGCGTCCCGGCCGCCGCCGCCAGGACCGGCGCCAGGTCTTGCAACACCGTCACGATGCTGGGCTCGCCGGTGTCGGCCGACAGATCCACCCGGACCGGTTCGTCTTCCGCCGCCCTGGCAAGCTCGCTCACCGTGCCGTAGGTGACTGCCACGGCCACGCCGACCGGCACCGCGACATGCAGCACCGGCACGTCGTCCGCCAACCCGTCGACCACCATCGCCGCCAACTCGCAGCCGTCGCCGCGCGCCTGCGACCGCGCCGCAAACGCCGCGAGACGCTGCCGCATGCGTTCCTCGGCACCCTCGACGCGCAGGCGATCCGTCAACGCCGTCACGCGCTCCCACGCCGTCACCAACGCGCCCCGCGCGCCGAGCGCCGCATCGCAGTGATGCCAGAAATCGCCGGACACCGACTGCCCGATGTACGTAGCCATCCGTCCGCCTCCAGGGAGCGGAACGCGCGCCGGCCAACGCCCAGCGCGCGCCCGCCAGTCACCCACCGCCGCAGCGCTTGAACGACACGCAGCGATGGAGAGCCAATGCAGTTCACCGTTCCTGCTGATATAAAGTCGTTGCGGCAGATCGCCTCAAGGTCATAGGCGAGGCCATTTTCCTCTGCTTTACGGTGTTTTCGTCTGTCGATGACATGAGGCTACGATCGAGCGGCGGAACGCGGAACTGACTGCGAGTGCGAGTAACAGCGCAGCGACAGGCGGAAGGTGTAGAAACATCATGGTGCCCGGACCGGCAACCCTGACTGGGAGTCAGGGTTCGCGAGTAAGTGGCGTCGTGTCAGGGTTCGTGCTGAAGCTCGCCCGGCAATCCGCAGCATTGACGCAGGAGAAACTCGCCGAGGCCCTCGGCGTCGATGTCACTACGGTCCAAGGGTGGGAATCCGGTCGTCGGCCACTCTCCGCAGTCAACGCGGGAGATTTTCTCCGCCTGTGTGGCCGGCTCGCGCGGCTCGGCGCACCGGCATCGACAGGACGTCATCTCCGCGAGGCTATCGAGGCTGATCAAGTACTGTCCACCGGCATTGCAGCGGCAAGTGTCTGGGTCGACCCAGACAACCACCCGCTCGCCGCGAGCGTCCATCGATGGACAATCACGAATCTGATCACATGGCCCATTCTCGGGAAAATGCCGCAGCATCTGCACGAGTTCGCGCCCCAGACTCCACGGCGCGGCCCGACCCCCGTTCGACCAATGCTCAGCAGCGAGGAGCGGCTGCGATTCTTCGATCATCTACTTACCGTGGCGGAGCGCGCTCAGAGCACCGATGAGGCCCTACTGCGAAGGCAAGCGGTCTATCTGCTTGGCTTCGACGGTCGGCCAGAAGTGGTCGATTGGCTTCGTGCCGAATGGAATCGCGCCGGTCGCAGCAAGATGGACCATGAAGACATCACAGGCTTGTTGGAGGCGCGCTCCGCGTCAGTTGCTCTCGCTGCCGCCGGTGACAGTACCCATCTCCACGACTTCGTGGATCACATGACCGACGGACCGAGAGAAGTCGCAAATCTGAATTACTGGGCTTATTGGATCGGCGAACTGGGCGATGAGCAGACCAGCGATGCATTTATGTTGGATGCTGATACGCGCTCATGGACGGGTGCCCGGTTGCTGCAACACCTCGTCAATCGCCTTGAGCCCAGCTCGACCCACTTGCCACTCAATATCTGCACGCTCCACTCCCTCGTCGCTTCTCGGCCGTCGCTGCTCAACGGGCGCCCCGCCGTCCGTTCGTCGCTCGCCGGAGTGCTCGCTAGGCTCGCCTCCACCGACGACCTGAGCCGTGCCGAACGTGATCAGCTCGCAGGGCTCCAGTACGCGGTACGCATAGCCGATCGCTAGAAGGGGATACAACATGACAGATGATGACGAAGCACTTGCCGCATTCGGGTATGAACTCGGGCTGCTGAAACGCATCCGACGATCTGGTTGGTGGCACGCGGGTGTGCGTGACCCTGAGTCTGTCGCCGAGCACACCATGAGGGTCGCGCAGTTGGCCGCGGTGATCGCCGCCGAGGAAGGCGCGGACCCGGCACGTGCAGCGTTCCTGGGGTTGTGGCACGACACCCAGGAGACGCGGACCGGTGACTTGCCGCATACGGCCACCGCGTACCTGGCCAAGCCCTCGCCGCGCCAGATCACTGCCGATCAGACCGAACGACTGCCCGACCGGAGCCGCGACGCGATCCGAGGCGCCGTTGAGGAGTATGAGTCGCGGCAGACCCTGGAAGCGTTGTGCGCCAAGGACGCCGACAAGCTCGAAATGCTGCTACAGGCCGTCGAGTACCGCGACACCGGAGTGCGCCGGGTCGATGGATGGATCGACTCGGCCCGCAAGGATCTGAAAACCGAAACCGGCCGCCGGATCGCTGAGGCGGCAATCAACATCTCTCCGCTTTCCTGGCGGGACCGGTGAGGCGGTCGCCGCGACCTCGCACCTGACGTCGTGCCGCTGTTGCGGGCCGCCCGAACAGCCCGTGACGAGCTGCTGGACGAAGGCGCGACGGTCAAGCCGGACGCCCTCGCCCAGCGGTTGCGGCGCAACGACGGCGCATCCCAGGCGGACATCATGGCGGAAATCACGAAAGACATCGTGGCGCGCCAAGCGGGTGCGTCGCGGAAGCTCTCACCCGCGGGCCGGGCACCCGCGGCTCGTTGGCGAGGCGTTCCGTGTTACAACCTGCCGGCGGACGGTCCACGCCCGCCGGTGGTCACCGGCCATGTGAGCACGGGGTTTCGCACCTTCGTAGCGTGTGCCGCGATCTCGGCCAGGTCGGGCTGGGCGAGGGTCAGCAGCCCGTAGCGGAGCTTGACGCGTTCGTTCTGGACCTGCGGGAAGTTGGTGTCCCAGTAGTTGTTCGCGACCCAGCTCAGCAGCAGCGGATCAGCGGTGCGTTCAATGGCGTCCGGTGGCGGTCCGAAGTGGAAGCCGCCGATCTGGACCAATGGCGCGTCGGGCGTGAGCAGCGCCACCGTACCGTGCTCGTCCCACAATGCCGCCGCCGATTGGACCGTCACCCAGCCGCGGGAGGCACCGGGCAGCTGATCGTCGTCGAGGGTCACGGTCTGGCCGGCCGTGTCGAACGCGGCCTGCCATCCGGCTTGCATCGCCAGCGGCAGGGCGAAGTAGATGCCGTTGGGGGAAGCGTCCCCGGCGAGGTCGATGTCGATGTCGATGTGGATGACGGGGTCGTTCGCGCCGAAGCTGAGGCGCTGCACAAGGCTTCTGGTGCCCGGCGCGGCGAAACGCCGTACCAGGCTGACGCGTCCGGGTCGTTCCTCCACGGTGCAGCTGAGCACCCGTTCGGCGGGTTCACGCACCGGCGCCCACGGCCGCCAGCACGACTCGTCGAGCATCTCCAGGTCCAGGTTGCGCTGGTAGAAGGCCCGCCGGCTGTCATCGACGAGCGGGTCGGGCCGCTCCCGGATGAACGACAGCAGATCCATCCCCGGCCTGGGGCGCAGGACGGCGCGACCGGTGGCGCGATCCACCAGGGCGATGATCCGTCCGGAGTTGGGATCGTAGGTCAGTTCGTGGAACGGCGATGTGACGCGGCCGGTGGCGGCGACACGGTCGACGGCGGCGGCGAAGTTCAGCTCGCGAGCCGACCTGTGCTGCTGCACGATCTCGTGCACCGGCTGGCCGGCAAAGACCGGCTCGGGCAGGTCGTTGATGCCGATGATCTGCCAGGCCCGGGGGGCGAGATCGATCGGCCCGAACACCCGGCGCGCTTCGTCCGGGGCCGGTGTCCGCCAGGGCCGGTTCTCGTACGCCATCCGGCTGGCCCGATATGTTCGCTCGTTGGCCGGGGTCGGCGCGGCGAACCATGCGCCGGGAAGGTCGGGGGTGACCGTGCGGGGATGGTCGGTGGGGTTGCACACCAGGACGCCGGCGATCCGCTTGTCCGCGACCGGGTTGCCGGCCAGGCGTTCGAGCGCGTCCATGACGGCGAACGCGGCCAGCTCATGGCCCTGGTGGGCGCCGGCCTGCTTCATCGTCTCGATGGCCGCGGCCTGGGGGTTGCCCGGTTCGGTGTTCCAGTGGCTCCAGGTGTGCTCGTCGAACAGGTCGATGTGCTCGGCCGCCTCGGCGATGAGGGCCGGGTCGGCCTTCAGCGCCTCCGCCGCGGCGAGCAGTGGTTTGGATCGCTGGTTGACGGCCGTGGCCGTCGGTGTGCTGGCCGCGCCGAAGTTCCAGTAGTCGGTCCAGTCGCCGCGAAGGGTGGCGACGTCCTCGTCGGGGATGCGGAGGATCCGCTCCCTGAGGTCGTCGAAGGTCGCGTACCGGATACGGGGACCGCGTTGCTCGTCGTTCCAGCGGCGGATCAGGCCGGGCAGGTACGGGTTCGGCGGCGCGTTGTCCCACATGATCGGGGAACAGGTCGAGGTGAGGTAGACGAACGGCAGCCGATAGCCGGTCCGGGTCAGTCGCTCGTGGAAGGCGTTCCAGCCTTCTGCCATCCGGTCCACCGAGTCGTCCCAGGCGTTGAGGAGCTGGTCGAACATGGTGTAGTGGCTGCCGTTGAACACGCGCAGCCGGCGCCCGGACGGCGCCTGCCAGGCGAACAACCCGGGCCGGGGGGTCGCGGGCCGGCCGAGGTGCCGGTTGATCGCCATGACGAACAGGTCGACGCCCGCGTCGAGCAGTTCGTCGGCGATCGGCCACGGGACGCCGTTGACGTCGTGCTGGCAGGCGACCGGGATCGGCCGGCCGACGACGTCTTCGAGCTCGCGCTTGCCGGCCAGCAGGCGTTGGATCCCCGGCCGGTCGACCAGCGCGCTGACGTGCCAGCGCAGCGCGGACAGCCCGATGCGGCCCTGGTCGCACAGGTTCCTGAACCGCACGATCTGGTCCGGGGAAGCGTCGGCCAGCCAGCGCCGGACCGGCTCGGTTGCCTCGCACGTCCATTTCGGCCGGCAGTCCTCGGGGAGGTCCGCGGTCTGCTCCAACCAGTCCAGGACCTGCGAGATGTACTCGGCCTGCAACCGCCACAGGATCGGCTGGGAATGGGTGTAGCCGACGTCGAGGTGGCTGTGGTGCAGCACGAGGATTTCCTCGATGCCGGCCGCTTCAGCGGTCACTTGGTGGCTCCTGTGGTGAGTCCGGCGATGAACTGCTGCTGTACGGCGAGGTAGCCGGCGACGGGGATGACGGCCGCCAGGAACATCACGCCGAACAGCTGGGCGTAATTGGTGGAGTACTGGCCGAGTGACAGGTAGAGCCCGGTGGTGATGGTCTGCCCGTGCAGCGGACCGAGAATGAACTGCGGGTTCATGAAGTCGTTCCAGATCCACAGCGACAGGAAGATCGCGACGGTCGCGGTGGCGGGGCGCAGCAGCGGCATGACGATCGTCCACCAGATGCGCAGCATCCCGGCGCCGTCCATGGCCGCCGCCTCCACGATCTCGCGGGGGACGGAGCGCAGGAATCCGGAGTAGACGAAGACGGCGAAGGACAGGTACCCGCCGCCGACGTTGGACAGGATCAGACCGGCATAGGTGTGGTCCAGATGCAGGAACGTCAGGATCCTGATGGTGGGTAGCAGTACCACCGCGGGCGGAATCATCAGGCCGGCGGCGAAGACAGCCAGGATGATGCGCCGCAGGCGGGCCGGCTTGCGGGTCAGCCAGAAGCTGAACGCCGCGCCGAGCGGGATGACCAGCAGCAGCGAGGCCACGACGGTGACCGCGGAGTTGGTCAGGCCGATCTGGATGATCTTGTCGGTTCGGGCCAGGGCGTCGCCGATGTTGTGCACGGTCGGCGGCGCAGGCGGCGCCGACGGGTTGCGGATGATCTGGTCCTGGGTCTTGAACGCGTTGACGATCGTGAGGTAGATCGGGCTGACGAAGGCCAGGGTCAGCAGGGCGACGGCGGCGAGGTGTCCCCGGGCGGCCCAGGGGCGGCGGCCGCGGTGCCGTGCCGGGGTGATCGGCTCGCCGGTCCGGCGCCGCAACGTCGATGCCGGGGCGGTCACAGGTCCACCTCCCGGCGGCGCAGCAGGCTGGTCACCGACAGCGCGATGGCGGCCGAGACGACCAGGAGCAGCATGGCGACGGCCGAGGCGTAGCCGAACCGGTCGTCGGTGAAGGCGAGCCTGACGATGTACAGGGCGGTGGACTGCGTGGCGTCGGCCGGGCCGCCGGACGTCAGGGCGGCGATGATGTCGTACAGCTTCAGCATCGTGATCAGCGAGATGGTGACGCTGATCGTGGTGCCCGGCGCCACCATCGGCAGCGTGATGCGCCGGAACCGCTGCCAGGGTCCGGCGCCGTCGACCATGGCGGCCTGGTACATCTCGACCGGGACCGACTGCAGCGCGGCCAGGTGCACGACGGTGGTGAACCCGGTCAGCACCCACGCGGCGACCAGGCCGACGGAGAACATCGCCAGCCGCGGGCTGCCCAGCCAGGTGATCGGCGCGTCGATGATCCCCGCGGCGACGAGGAGCTGGTTGAGGATGCCGTCCTGGGCCAGGATGTAGCGCCAGACGAAGCCGACGATGACCCCGGAGAGCACCTGCGGCAGGAAGGCGACGGTGCGCATCATCCGGAAGCTCAGCGACGTCCTGTTCAGCAGCAGCGCGAACCCGATCCCGGCGGCGTTGGCGGCGATCGTCACCGCGCCGGCCATGACCAGGGTGAAGGCGAGGCTGGCGGCCAGCGCGTCGTCGTGGATCATGTCGGTGTAGTTGGCTGTGCCGACGAAGCTGGCCTGGGCCAGCAACGGGTTCTCGTTGGTCAGGCTCTTCCAGGCGCTCATGATCACCGGGACGATGATGAACAGCGCGTACAGGCCGAGGGCCAGGACGGCAAGGGTACCGAGAGCGGTATCACCGCGATGACGGCGGACGCGAAAGGTCATTGACGTGTCCTTGGCGGAGGTCGATGAGAGACGGGCCGGCGCCGGGCCGCGATCGGCCCGGCGCCGGCCTCGAGGGTCACTTGGTCGCTTTGTCCCAGGCGGCGTCGAGCTTGGCCATCTCGCCGGCGATGTCGTCGGAGTTGTAGAGCGCCTGGCTGGCCGCGTAGTAGGCGTTGTTCAGGCCGGAGGGCATCGCGTCGTCGTTGGTCGCCCAGCCGAACGCCGAGACCTTGGTGTTCTGGTTCTGCACGTAGGCGTAGGAGTCCTTGAACACCTGGGTGACGTCGACGTGGTAGTCGTCGAGGGTCTTGCCCTTGAGCATCGGGAAGGCGCCGTCGCCCTCGATGAGGACCTTGTAGTTGGCCGGGTCCAGCGACCAGGCCTCGGCGAAGGCCGTCGCCTTGTCCGGGGCGGCGGTTTTGGCGCTGATCGCCATCGAGCCGCCGACCGCGAACGGCACGACCAGCGAGCCGTCGTCGGTGGGCGTCATGAATGCACCGAAGTCGGCGGCGTGGTCCTTGGGCACCGAGCCCAGGAACCAACTGCCCATCATGTACATGGCGGCCTTGCCGGAGGTGAAGTTCGTGATCGAGTCGGCGTACTTGACACCGAGCGCGCCGTCCTCGAAATATCCGTTCTTGGCAAGCGCCCGGTACTTGGCCACCGCGGTCTTGATGTTGGCGTCGGTGAACTTGACCTTGTTCGCGTAGCGGTCCTGCAGCCAGTTCGGTTGCTTGCCCAGCACGTCGGCGGACAGGATGCCGGTCAGCGGCATCGACGCCGCGAACGGGTCACCGCCGCCGAGCTCGAGGGGGGTGATGCCGGCCGTCTTGAGCTTGGCGCAGTCGGCCATGAAGTCCGCCCAGGTCTTGGGCGGCGCGCTGATGCCGGCCTTGGCGAACAGGGTCTTGTTGTAGAAGACCATCGGGATGATCTGCGAGTTGGTCGGCGGGATGTAGACGTTGCCCTTGTAGGCGTTGCCCTTGGGCAGGAGGAAGTTGGCGTCCACCCAGGTCTGGTCGTACGGCTTGAGCAGGCCGGCCTGGACGAACGTCGACGGGGTGATCGACTGCAGCAGGTCGGGAAACTGGCCGGAGGCCTGCAACTGCTTGGCGTAGGAGTCACGGTCGGTGCTCGGGGCGACGAGTTTCTTGATGGTCACGCCCTGGACCTGCTTCTGGGCGTTGGCGATGGACGTGTCCCAGAATGACGCGGTCAGGCTGGGCGTTTCGAAGGTGAGGTAGGTGAGTGTGGTGGACCCGTCCTGTGCACCGTCGGGCGACGCCGCAGAGCACCCGGCGAGCAGAGCCAGCCCGGCGGCAAGGCTGGCCGCGAGCAGACGATTGTGCCGCATGTGAGCCTCCAGTGGAGGATGTGGCCCGGCCGGTGGGGACGGTTGGGTGCCGGGACAACGTTGGGATAACGTTATCCGGCGAGGATAGGCCCGAATCGCCGGAATGTGTCAAGAATCGATCTGGTAACAACGCGGTAACACGATGAGGAGAATGCCGATGAGCCCTGCTCGGGACGGGCACGGAAGCGGGGGCCGGGCCAAGCGGCCGACCATGGTCGACGTCGCACGCGAGGCCGGGGTGGCCCTGCGCACGGTGTCACGGGTGGTCAACAGCGACCCTACGGTGGGGCCGGAGTACGTCGCCAAGGTCCAGGCGGCGATCAGGGCGCTGCACTTCCGTCCGGACGAGCGGGCCCGCCAGCTGCGCACCGGCGTCGCCGGCACGATCGGCGCGGCCGTACGGCGCATCGCCGAGGCCAACCCGGCCCTGGCCGCCATCGAACAGACCGCCCGCACCGCGGGGCTGACCCTGCTGGCCTCCTCCACGGACTTCGACGAGTCCCGCGAGCGCGACATCCTGGTCTCGATGTGCCGGCAACGACTCGACGGCATCATCGTCGAGCCGTTCGGCGAGAGCCACGGCTACCTGGAGCCCGAGCTGGACGCGGGCATGCCGGTGGTGTCCATGGACCGGCCGATGAGCGGACTGTCGGTGGACTGCGTCATGGCCGACAACGCCTCGGGCATCGGCATGGCCTTCCACCACCTGCACCGGCACGGACACCGCCGCATCGCCTACATCGGCGACAGCGAGCGGGTCTTCTCCGGCCGCGAGCGCGCCGCCGCCTTCCGTGCCGCCCTGGTCGCCCACGGACAACCGGTGCACGGCCTGGTCCACCCCGGCGACATCACCGCCGAGCGGGTCGCCGCGGCCCTGCACACCGCGCTGGACGCCGCCGATCCGGCGACCGCGCTGGTCACCGGCAACGTGGACACCACCATCGCGGTGCTGCGCCGGCTGGGGCCGCAGGCGGCCTCGCGGCTGGCGATCGTGGCCTTCGACGACGTCCCGCTCGCCGACCTGCTCCAGCCCGCGCTGACCGTGATCGCCCAGGACACCGCACGGATCGGCCACACCGCGGTCGAGCTGCTGCGCGCCCGCATCGCCGACCCGTCCCGGCCCGTGCAGACCGTCATCGTCCCCGTCTCGCTGACCGTCCGCGGCTCCGGCGAGGTGCCGGTCTCGGCGGTGACGACGGCGTGACAAGGTCTTGACAGAACGGCGGGGCACCCTCCACTCTTCGAGATAACGTTATTCGGCGGTACTCGGCAGCCGCCGAATGACGTGATCGCGTGAGGGGTTGATCCGCGCCCCCGACTCAGCACGTTCGCACGGCGGCACGCGCCGGCCACGTCGGCGTCCCGCACAGGTCCAGCGGCGCCCACGCCGGGACCCGCGGACCCGCCGAACCTGCCGGGCATGGACGAGATCCCTCACGAGCGCCGCCACCGCTGCTTCTCGACGAGGGGTCCGATCCCATGAAGCTCCCATCCCGGCCCAGACGGGCCGTCAGCATCGGCGCCGTCGCGGCGCTGGCATGCACCCTGCTGAGCACCGCCCTGGCCCGTCCGGCCATCGCCGACCCGGTCACCGCCAACCAGGCCTGGCGTATCGCCCAGCAGTACACCGGCGTCTGGACCAGCCCGCCCACCGTGCTCAGCGGTGGCGGGACGGTCGACGCGCCGCTGCTGGGCAACGGCGACATCGGCGTCGCGATCGGCGGGTCGATCGCGAACCAGACGATGTACGTCGGCAAGAACGACTTCTTCTCCGGCTCCAGCCACGCGATCAGGCCGCTCGGCCGGGTCGTGGTCACCGCCGCCGGGATGACCGGCTCGTCCTACAACGTGGTCCAGGACATCGCCCGCGCCGAGGTGCGCGGCACCTACACGCTGGGCGGTCAGACCCTGACCACGACCAGCTGGGTGGACGCGAACTGGGGCCTGCTGGTCACATCGTTCACGCTGAGCGGCGGCGGCGCGCAGAGCATCGGCGTCACGCTGCAGAACGGCTCCGGCGGTACCCCGGCCGTCACGACCACCGGAAACGACCTCGACGCCGACGTGGTCGCCGACACCGGGACCGGCGGCGATCCGCGCGCCCGGATCGCGGCACGCACCATCGGCCAGAGCCAGTCGATCTCCGGCAACAAGATCACCGTGACCGTGCAGCCCGGTACCACCGCCACGCTGGTGGCCGGGATCGTCTCCAGCATCGACAGCGCGTCCTGGCAGTCCGGCGCCGACGCCCTGGTCGCCGGCCTCACCCAGCAGGACGTCGACAACCACCGGGCGGCGCACCGTTCCTGGTGGCAGGGCTACTGGTCGCAGTCCTACGTCGAGATCCCCGACAAGGCCGTGGAGAAGAGCTGGTACGGCTCGCTGTACCTGCTCGCCTGCGTCTCGCGGGCCGGGAAGTACGCGCCCGGGCTGTGGGGCAACTGGATCACCGGCGCCATGAACTGGAACGGTGACTACCACACCAACTACAACTACCAGGCCCCGTTCTATGCGGCCCTGTCCACCAACCGCATCGCGCAGATGGCCGCCTACGACCAGCCGGTGCTGGACTGGCAGTCGGCCGGCCAGGCGCTGGCGGCGAGGAACGGGTTCACCGGCGTGCTCTACCCCGTGGGCATCTCGCCCAAGGGCACCAGCGCGGACATGAACCTGCACAACCAGAAGTCCAACGCGGCCAACCTCGCCAGCGACATGGTGATGCGCTTCGAGTACACGCGCGACACCGCCTACGCCACCACCGTCTACCCGTGGCTCAAGCAGGTGGGCCTGTTCTGGCAGAACTACCTGACCTGGGACGCCGCCAACAACCGGTACGTCATCACCAACGACGCCCCGCACGAGGACCAGTCCTACCCGCAGACCAACAGCGGCATGTCCCTCGGCCTGGTCCACCTGCTGTTCCAGGGCCTGATCGACATGAGCACCGCGCTGAACCAGGACGCGGCCACCCGCGCCACCTGGCAGAACATCATCGCGCATCTCAGCGCCCTGCCCACGATGACGCTCAACGGCCAGACCATCCTGCGCGAGACCGAAGTCGGCAGCGACTTCATCAACGACGGCAACGACATCGACGCGCAGGCGATCTACCCCGGCAGCCTGATCGGCCTCAACAGCGACGCGACGCTGCAACAGACCGCCCGCAACACCATCGCCGCGCTGACCAACGCCTGGCACGGCGGCAACGCCCCCGCCACGTTCTACGCGGCGGCGGCCCGGGTCGGCTACAACCCCGGCACCATCCTCGCCAACCTGCACACCGAGGCCACCAGCCAGAGCTACGCCAACATGGCCATCCACCACAACGGCGGCGGCATCGAGAACATCAACGTCACCACCTCCGGCCTGGACGAGATGCTGCTGCAGTCGTTCCAGGGCGACATCAAGGTCTTCCCCGCCTGGCCGGCGAACACGAACGCGAAGTTCGGCGACCTGCTCGCCTACGGCAACTTCCTGATCTCCAGCAGCAGAACCGCCAACGCCGTGCAGTACATCCGCGTCGTCAGCCAGAGCGGCGGCAGTCTCACCGTCACCAATCCCTGGCCGGGCAGCGTCGAGGTCTACCGCAACGGCACCGGCACCGGGACCGTGTCCGGCTCGAGGATCACCATCGCCACCTCGGCCGGCGACACGCTGCACCTGGCCCCGGCCGGGACGCCGCTCGCGACGATCCAGACGCAGCTGACCCAGCCGCTGCAGTCGGGGGCAACAGGCACCTTCAGCTCCGGCTTCGAGTCCAGCGACACGCCCCTGACCTGGACGGACACGGTGGACACCAGCGGCGGCGGCCGGTCCGGCGTCACCGGGATCTGCTGCGGGCTGACCGGTCCCGAGTCCGGGACCCGCACCGGCGAAACGACGCACACCGGCAGCGGATCCCTGATGTTCTCCGGGTCCGGGCAGGGCGGCAGCGCCGTGTACGCCTACCTGAAGCTCTACGACCTCAGCGGCAGCCCGCTGGCGATCGGCACCAGCAAGACCCTCAGCTACTGGATCTACCCCCAGAGCAACGCCACCAGCACCTGGGTGCCCGCCGGTTCCACCAACAGCACGTGTGTCGCGATCGACCTGATCTTCACCGACGGCAGCTCCCTGCGGGACTCCGGCGCCGTGGACCAGGCCGGCAATCGCCTCCACCCGGCGTACCAATGCGGTCACCTGACGCTCGACGCGTGGAACCACGTCACCGTCAACCTGGCCGCCAGCAACGCCGGCAAACAGATCAGCCGGATCCTGGTGGGCTACGACCGCCCCAACTCCACCGGCGGCTACCGCGACTACCTCGACGACCTGACCATCAGCTGACCCGCCGCAGCCCCGGCACACGGCAGAACGCATGACAGGAGGTGCCGTCGTGGATACCCAGCCGCTCGACGTCACGGTCGCATCCGGACTCGAGGCGACGATGCGCGACGGCACCGTCCTGTGCGCCGACACCTACCGGCCGGCCGGCGACGGCCCATGGCCGGTCCTGCTGACCCGAACCCCCTACGGCAGGCAGGACGCAGGTGTGCTGTCCCGCCTCGACCCGATCGGCGCCGCCGCCCGCGGCTACCTGGTCGTCATCCAGGACTGCCGCGGCCGGTTCGGGTCGCAGGGCCGATGGGAGCCCCTCGTCCATGAGGGCCCCGACGGGTACGACACCGTCCGCTGGGCGGCCGCGCTACCCGGCTCGGACGGCCGGGTCGCGATGTACGGACCCAGCTACCTCGGATACACCCAATGGGCGGCCATCCGCATGCTGCCACCCGACCTGCGCGCCGCCGTCCCCGAGTTCACCTGGGCAGATCCCGGCGACGGCCTGATCACCCGCGGCGGCGCGTACGAGCTCGGGCTGGTGACGCACTGGACGTTGACGCTCGGGTTCGACGTGCTGCAGCGCCGGTACGCCGACCGCCCCGCACAGCTGCAACGGCACCTCGAAGCGTTGCATACCGCCCTCGACGGCCTGGTCGCACACACGTACCGGGAACTGCCTGCCGGCGAGGCGCCGACCCTGCGCCGGCTGGGCCTGCCCAGGCCGACGGCCGGCCACTGGTCGGCCACGCCCGCCCGCATCCCGACGCTGACCGTCGCGGGCTGGTTCGACGCCTTCCTGCAGGGCAGCCTCGACAACCACCTCTCGGCCCGCGCCGGCGGAGCGCCGGCGGCGCTGATCGTCGGACCGTGGTCGCACGACAACCAGACCCGCCGGATCGGCGACACCGACTTCGGCCCGATCGCCGATGCCGCCGCCCTGGATGGCGACAGGTCACTGCCGCAGCGGGAGCTGGACTGGCTCGACCGGCGTCTTCGACCCGGCCCTGATCCGGAACCGGAAGCACCACCGGTCCTGCTGTTCGTGATGGGGGCCGGCGAATGGCGCCGCTTCCCCGCCTGGCCCCCCGCCGCGGTGGAGGTCGCCTGGTACCTGCGCACCGGCGCACGACTGTCACCGGACGCGCCACCGCGGCCGGACTCGCCACCGGACAGCTACGAGCACGATCCCGGCGACCCGGTCCCGACCCTCGGCGGTGCGCTCCTGCTGGCGCCGCAGTTCCCCGCCGGGCCCTGTGATCAGCGGCCGGTCGAGCAACGCGACGACGTGCTGGTCTACACCAGCGAGCCGCTGCGCGCGGCCCTGGAGGTCGTCGGCCGCATCACGGTCCACCTGTTCGCCGAGTCCACGGCGCCCTCCACCGACTGGGTGGCCAGGCTGTGCGACGTCGGCGCCGACGGCGTATCGCGCAACATCACCGACGGTGTCCTGCGGACCGGCGGCAGCGGCCGGACGACCGAGCACGTGATCGACCTGTGGTCCACGGCCCACGTGTTCCTGCCCGGCCACCGCATACGCGTGCAGATCGCCTCGAGCTGTTTCCCCCGATGGGACCGCAATCTCGCAGCCGCGGAAGGCGGGGAAGCCCCCACCGCACTCCCCCGTGCCCGCCAAACCGTCTACCACGACGCCGCCCGACCGTCGCGGATCATCCTGCCAGCACTCCACGAAAGGCCCGCGCCATCATGTCGCCTGTCCGGGGCTACGAAGCCGAACCCTGTCACCCCATCACCGGAGTCGTCGGCACCGGATGGCGATCGGCGGTCGCCGGCCTCACACCGGGGCTCGTGCTCGCCATCGACGGGCCGGCCGCCGTCGACTGGGACAGCATCGCCGCCGAGACAGCCAATGCGCTGACCGCCCGGGACCTCGCGGTCAAGCAGATCGACATGCGCGAGCACCTGGCGGCATGGCCGGACATCCTCGATCTGACCGCATCGGCGACCCTGCGCGACGACCCGGACTTCGCCCCCCTGTCGCAGGCAGGCCTCGCCGACTTCTTCACCGGCCTGCCCGAGCCGGACGCCAGCCCCGACGCCGTGACCGTCGTGATCGGACCGGGGGCGGCGCTGGTCGCACACCACGTCCTGTGGTACGCCGACCTGCCCAAACGGTACGCAGAGGCCGCGCTCACCGCCGGGACCGGGCGCAACCTCGGCCAGCCCGCCGGCACCGGCCCGGGCACGACACGCCGCCTGTTCTACATCGACTGGCCGGTGCTCGACCGGCACCGCGACCACCTCATCGACGACGTCGACCTGTGGCTGGACACCCAGGACCTCCGGGCGCCCGCCTGGCTGGACGGGCCGACGCTGCGCACGGCCCTGGCCGACCTCTCAGCGCGGCCGTTTCGCACCCGGCCGACGTTCAACACGACCTCCTGGGGCGGGCACTGGGCGCAGCGGCAACTCGGGTTCAACCCCGAGGCGCCCAACACCGCCCTGGGCTACGAACTCATCGCACCGGAAAGCGGCATCCTCGTCGGCAACACCGGCAGCGCGCGCGTCGAGATCCCGCTCCAGGCGCTCGTCGCCCAGCATCCCGAAGCGGTCCTCGGCCGCAGCGTCCACACGACGTTCGGTACCTCGTTCCCGATCCGGTTCGACTACCTCGACACCGTCGGCGGCGGGAACCTGTCCGTCCACTGCCACCCGCAACCCGACTACATGCACCAGGTCTTCGGATGGCCCTACACCCAGCACGAGACCTACTACATGATGGTCGGCGGGGCCGACCGCCGAGTCTTCCTGGGCCTGCGCGACGACGCCGACCTGGAGGCGTTCCGCCGCGACGCCGACCGCGCGGTCCACGACGGCGTGCCGTTCCACGTCGAGCGGTACGTCCAGACCTTCCCCGCGCACCAGCACCAGCTCTTCCTCATCCCGGCCGGAACCCCGCACGGCAGCGGCGAGGGCAACGTCGTGCTGGAGATCAGCGCGACGCCCTACCTGTACAGCCTGCGCTTCTACGACTGGCTGCGCAGCGACGCGGAGGGCAGGCAACGGCCGGTCCACGTCGGACACGCCTTCACCAACCTCGACACCGGCCGGGCCGGCGACGCCGTGGCGCGCGACCTCGTCCAGCAACCGCGCACGGTGCGCTCCGGTGACGGCTGGCACGAGGACGTCATCGGCCGCCTCCCCGAGATGTTCTTCGAGGTACGCCGCGTCGAGCTGGCGCCGGACGCCATCGCCGAGGACACCACCGGCCACGGATTCCACGTCCTCAACGTCGTCGAGGGCGACGGCATCGCGCTGGAGACCGAGCACGGGCACCGCTACGACCTCGCCTACGCCGAAACCTTGACCGTTCCCGCCGCGGTCCGCTCCTATCGCGTGCGCGGCCTGGGCGCGGGCAAGGTCCGCTACGTCAAGGCCTTGGTCCCGTGAGCCCCGGCGACACGAACGTCGTGTCGGTCATGGACGTCGGCGGCACCCACGTCACGGCGGCCAGGGTGGACGTCCCGGCCCGCAGCATCCTGAGCGGACAGTGCCTGCGTGCACCGCTGGACGGCGACGGGAGCGCGGCAGCGATCCTGTCCGCCATCGTCAACTGCGCCGCGCGGCTGCCCGCCGAGCCCGCCGGCCCATGGGCCATCGCCGTTCCCGGCCCGTTCGACTACGCACGCGGCATCGCGCGATACGCAGGCGTCGGCAAGTTCGACGCGCTGCACGGCGTCGACCTCCGAACCGCCTTGCTGCCGCATCTGCCCGGCGCCGGCAGCGTCAGCTTTCACCACGACGCGGACGCCTTCGCCATGGGCGAATGGTGGGCGGGCGCGGCGAGCGGATACCGCTCAGCCGTCGGGATCACCCTCGGAACGGGTGTCGGCTCCAGCTTCCTGCGCGACGGGCAGGTCCTGCAGGACGGGCCCGGCATACCGCCGGAAGGACGGGTCGATCTCCTACGCCACGACGGCAGGCCGCTGGAGGAAACCGTATCCCGCCGCGCGGTCCGGCGGGCCTACGCCCAGGCGACAGCCCGATCGCCAGCACCTGACGTCCGGGAGATCGCCCGGCGCGCGCGGCAGGGCGACCGGACCGCCGCCGAGGTCCTCACGCGAACATTCCACGCCCTGGGAACCGTGCTCGGTCCATACCTGGCCGAGTTTGCGCCAGGGGTGCTCGTCGTCGGCGGATCGATCGCCGCGGCGTGGGACCTCCTGGCAGCGCCCCTGCGCGCCGGTCTCACCGACGCCGATCCTCGAACCGCGCGCATCGCCCTCGAACCCGCGCTCCACCCGGCGGAGGCGCCGTTGCTCGGCGCGGCCTACCTGGATCGGATGCACGAACCAGACCGCTTCGGACAGCACTGAATCAGGGCATCGCGGCGTTCGCTGCTCGCGAACGCTGGCAGTTCGGGCCGGTGGGCCGGTCGGTGGTGGCCTACGGTCTGACCATGACGACGACGGCCGCCTACGACGCGTACGCCGACTGGTACGAGGACTATGTGACGGGTGCCGCCGCCGAGTACACGGCTCGTCGGCAGGCGCTGCTGCGCCGGCTGCTCGGCGCCGGGCATGGCGTCTGCCTGGATGTGTGCTGCGGCACCGGGGTGCAGGCCGACGAGCTGCGCGCGCTGGGGTGGAGACCCGTCGGACTGGACCTGTCCGGCGGCCAGCTGCGCCACGCCGTGCGCCGGCTGCCGGTGGTGCGGGCGGACGCGGCGGTGCTGCCGTTCGCCGACGGTGCGGTATCGGCGGTCGATTGCGTCCTGGCGAGCACCGATGTGCCGGACTACGCGGCCGTGCTCCGCGAGGTGGCCCGGGTGCTGCAGCCTGGCGGGCGGTTCGTCCACATCGGCGTTCATCCCTGCTACGTAGGCGCGTTCGCCGACTGGAGCGCTCGGCCCGCCGTCGTGGTCAATGAGCGCTACGCCGACCGGTCGCATTCCTATGATGCCTGGAGCCCGGCCGGGGTCCGGGCCCGCGTCGGCGCCTGGCATGTCCCGCTCGCCGATCTGCTGAACGCGGTGGTCACGGCCGGGCTGCGACTCGAGCGCGTGGAGGAGATCGGGCCGGGCGGCGTTCCTGACGTCCTGGGCCTGGCCGCGGTCAAGCCGGCCTGAAGCAGGACGGGCGCTGCGGCAGCATGACCACCTTGCCGGTGGCCCGGTTGGCCTCCATGTACCGGTGGGCCGCGGCGACGTCGTCCAGGCCGTAGACCCGGTCGACGTTCGGCCGGTAGCTGCCGGCCTCGACGTTGCGGACGACCCGCTCGAGCACGGCCGTGCCCGCGCTGCCCTTGGCGTCGTTGCTGTGAAAGGCCGTGAGCCGGGTTCCGGAGGGGATCATCGCGATCGGCTCGAAGTCCCGGATCAGCCATCCGCTCAGGGAGCCCGCTACGCAGACGGTCCCGCCCTTCTGGACCAGGCGCAGCGAGTCGACGACCGTGCTCGCCCCGACGAAATCCAGCACGTGGCTCGGCCCGGCGGGCCACGGCGTGCGCGGCGACGCTCCGTCATCGAGGAGGACGTGGTCGACGCCGGCCGCGGCCAGCGCCTCGGCCTTCTCGGGGCGGCGGGTCGTGGCCGCGACCTCGACGCCGTGGCCGCGCGCGATCGACGCGGCGGCCATGCCGACCGACGACGTACCGCCGCGGATCAGCAGTCGCTCGCCCGGCCGGATCCCCAGTGCGTCGAAGGCGCCCTGCGCGGTCAGGTACGTCTCCGGCAGCGCGGCCAGCACCTCCCAGGGCAGCCTGGTGGTGACCGGCATGAGCAGCGTGTTCGGCAGCAACACGTACTCGGCGTAGCCACCGTCGAACTCCCGCCCCATCTCGCCCATCACCGCCGCGACGGTCGTGCCCTCCGGCAGCGCGGGATCGGTCGAGACCGCCACGACGCCCACACATTCGATCCCCAGCACGCGCGGGAACCTCACGCTCGGCGAATGCCCTTGACGGGTCCGCAGCTCCGAACGATTGAGGCCCGCGCCCATCACCCGCACCAGGCTCCAGCCCTCCCGTACCGCCGGCACCGGCAGCTCACGAATCTCCAGGACCTCAGGGCCGCCCGCCCGGACACAGACCGCCGCTCGCATCGTCGTTCCCATGCCCTGAACTGTCGTCATGGGCGGCGCGGCCGTCTACCGTTAGAGTGCCAAACTATGCCCGTAGCCCGCCAATCCCGGATCTGGCCGTCCGGCGGCGTGCACCTGTGGCCGGCCGGCGGAACCAGCCCGGCACACTCCCACCCACGCGGACATCTGGTGTACGCGGCCAGCGGCGTCCTGTCCGTGCACACCGAGCGCGGCACCTCGATCGTCCCGGCCAATCGGGTCGCATGGATCCCGGCCGGGTCCCGGCACCACCATCGCGCGCACGGCGACACCGATATGCGGATCGTCTTCCTGCCGCCTTCGCTCGCCCGGCTCGCGCCCGCTCACCCGGCGGTGTTCCTGGCCTCCGGCCTGGCCTGCGAGATCCTGCTCACCCTCACCGGCTCGCGGCAGCTCGACCGTGGCGCTCGCGCCCGCCTGCACCGGGTCCTGGTCGACGAGCTGCGCGAGGCGCACGAGCAGCCCACGCGGCTGCCCGAGCCACACGACGACCGGTTGCGGGCGGTGGCCCGCATCCTGGACGACGACCCTGCCGACAGCAGCTCGCTGGCCGCGCTCGGTCAGCGGGTCGGAGCCGGCGCCCGCACGCTCAGCCGCCTCTTCCACGACGAGCTGGGCATGACGTTCTATGCCTGGCGCACCCAGCTGCGCATCTGTCACGCGCTCGTCCTGCTCGCCGAGGGCCACGACACGACGCACGTG
Organism: Dactylosporangium sp. NPDC051485; assembly: GCF_040682015.1. Taxonomy (NCBI): domain Bacteria; kingdom Bacillati; phylum Actinomycetota; class Actinomycetes; order Micromonosporales; family Micromonosporaceae; genus Dactylosporangium; species Dactylosporangium sp. NPDC051485. Next base: position 70,424 of record NZ_JBFAZW010000017.1, on the reverse strand, counting down.
GCGCACGCCTGCGGCTGGGCGAACCCGAGCAGCTTCATCGCGGCCTTCACCGCGATCGTCGGCACCACCCCCGGCCGCCATCGGCGCTTGTACCTCGATCACGAGAACGTTCTAGCTAGTCGCGCTCCGGTGCGGTCTGCGGAGCGGTTGCGACGGCCGCCTCGTACCTGAGCAAGGTATCGACGAATGTCCGTTGCTGCGCCGGGCTCAGCGGCGCGAGGGCGTGCCGCCACGCATGGGCACCCGGAGACAGCCATTGGGCGATGGCGGGGCGGCTGTCGGGGCTGATGTCGATGACGCGACGGCGGCGGTCCGCGTCATCCTCCCGCCGCACCAGGACCCCTTTGCGGCTCAGGTCGCCCACGATCAGGCTCACCGTGGTCGGTGCCACACCAAGCATCCCGGCCAGTTGCGAGACGGTCAGCGGACCGTCGAGCAGGAGCAGGGACAGCATCGACAAGTGCCTCGGCGCCAGATCGAACGACCGGAGCTGTTCCGGCAACGGCAGGCGTTTGACCCTGCCGACCAGCCTCGGCATCACGAGGAGCAACTCCCTGACCGTGTTGTCCGTGGCGTCAGCCGTTGACATCCGCCCGCCCCCCAAATACCTTTGCTTACAAAGCTAATTTGCGATCAAACCTGTTCACGGAGGATCGTATGCCCCACCTCAGCGTTCATGTGCTGGAGAGCGACCTGGCCGGCCGCGAGACCGCACTGATCGAGCACCTGACCGACGCGGTCGTCGCCGTCTACGGGGAATGGGCCCGAAGCATCGTGGACGTGCGGCTGATCGGCCTGCCGCCCAACCGGTGGGGTATCGGCGGCACACCGGCACAAGCACCCTCGCCCAGCGTCACGTTCGGCATCAAGGAAGCCGCGTTCAGCCGGCCCGACGCCGACGAGATCGTCGCCCGCCTCGTCTGCGTGGTCACGGACGCCATCGTCGACGTCTTCGGGGAACGTGTCCGCGCCGGCGTGACGGTCGAACTCGTCGGCAGCCCGGCCGGGCGCACAGGCATCGGCGGAGTTGTCGTCACGGCATAGCGGATTCATGGCGGCGCCGGGATCGAGTCAGGAAGCAACGGCCTGGGAGCTGGCGGTCAGCGCGGCCATGGCGCGACGAATGCGGCCGCCTGCCACCGGGTCGGTTCCATCGGTGAGTGCGACGTGGTGCAGCACGCCGACGACCGCCAGCGCCAGCGCCTCCGTGTCGGCGCCCGCGGATATCCGCCCGAGTCGCTGCTCGGCGACCAGGTACTCGGCGGTTGCGCGTTCGAGCGCCTGCAGCGCGGTGCTCCCGTCACCCAGCACCGCTTCGACGTCTGCCGCCAGCGCCGGCCGGTAGGCCATCAGCCGGGCGATGGCCAGCAGCGTGATCGACGGGGTCGCGAGGGCAGCCTCGCTGAGATTCCCCGCGACCGTACCGGTGCCAGCACGCCCCGGCAGGTCGGCCGCGGCGGCGGAGATCTGGAAGCTGCGATCGACCGCGTAGCCGACGAGAAAGTCGTCGAAGTTCGTGAAGTGCGCGAACAGCAGCCCCGTGGCGACGCCGGCCTCGCGGGTCACTGCTCGGCTCGTGAGCCGAGCGGGACCCTCTGCCGCAATCACGTGTTCCGCGGCGGCGAAGAGCTGCTGCCGAGGTTCGGGGGTGGCGACTCCACGTGGCATGCCCGAATTCTAGGCGCCGGCCGCCGCCGTGTTGCACAAGAATGAGCAGATGCTCATACTCGTTGAGCAGATGCTCATTCTGGCTTCGGGGAGTGCGGATGCAACGAGCGGTGATCGTTGGCGGCGGCATAGCCGGTCTTGCCGCGGCCCTACGACTGGGACGGGACGGGTGGCACACGCTCGTGGTGGAGCGCGCCCCGGCCCGGCGCACCGGTGGCTACATGGTGAACCTGCTCGGGGCGGGCTACGACGCCGCCGGGCGACTCGGACTGATCCCCGCCCTGTCCGACCGCGCGCTGGGCCTGTTCACCACCGTGCTGGTGCGGGCGGACGGGCGGCCGAAGCTCACGGTGCCGTCGGCCGTCGCCGAGGCCGCGCTGGGTGCCCGCACCATGTCGGTGTTCCGGGGAGACCTGGAGGCCGCACTGTACGAAGCGGTGCGCGACCGCGCCGAGTTCCGCTTCGGTACCACTGTCTCGTCCATCGACCAGGACGCCCACCGGGTGAGGATCGGGCTCAGTGACGGCACCACCGAGGACGCCGATGTGCTCATCGGCGCCGACGGCGTGCACTCCACGACCCGCACGGCAGTATTCGGGCCCGATCACCGGGTGGACCTGCCGTACGTGGTGGCCGCGTTCCCGCTCGGCCATGCCGTGGCGGACGTGCCCGAGTCGTCCGCCACGACCTTCATCGGCCCTGGACGCACGGCAGCGATCGTCAACCTGGGCCCGCAGCGGTCCTCGGCGTTCTTCACGTACCGCTGCGCGAACCCGGAACTGGAGCTCGGACACGGACCGGTGGACGCGCTTCGCGCAGCCTTCGGCGACCTGGCCGCGGGCGTGCCCGAGGCGATCCGCCACCTCGAGCAGGACCCGGCCGGCGCCTACTTCGACCGGGTCAGCCAGGTGGTGATGCCACGATGGAGTACCAGCCGGATCGTGCTGCTCGCAGACGCGGCCTGGTGCGTCACACTCTTCGCCGGCCACGGCGCGGCCCTGGCGCTCGCCGGCGCCGACCAGCTCGGCGCCGCCCTGCAGCGGCACGGTCACGACATCCCGGCGGCTCTGGCGGACTGGGAAGCCGGCCTGCGGCCCGAGGTCACCAAGCGGCAGGCACTCGCTCGCCGAGGGATGTACCAGTACGCGCCGCCCAGCCGCTTCCACGTCTGGATGAACGACGTCACCATCCGGGCGATCACCCTCCCCGGCCTGCGCGGCCTCGTCCGGCGCGGCATCGAACGACAGAACCGCTGAAGAGCGTGTGCGCGCGGCAACGCCGGGTTACGGGTCGCGGCGCGAGGCCGCGTTGATCACCTCGTCGAGCACGTCGCGGGAGTTGGTCAGCTCGGTGATCATCCGTTCGATGCGGTCCCGTTCGGCGGCCAGGTCGGCGGCCAGCTGCGGGGTGGCGATCTCCGAGGGGCCACCGTCGGCGTCCCGCATGCACGGAAGCAACCGCGCGATCTTCCTGCTGTGCAGCCCCGCGGCGAACAACTCCTGAATCCGGACAACCCGGTCGACCGCCTGCTCGGGATAGTCCCGATGACCCCCGGACGTACGATCGGCCACCAGCAACCCCTGCTGCTCGTAGTAGCGCAGCGACCGCTCGCTCACCCCGGTGCGCCGCGCCAGCTCACCGATCCGCATCACACATCCCCGGACTTGAACCTGACATCAATGTCAACTTATACCGTCCGGCCATGACGAGCACCAACCTGCCCGGCACCACGGACAACACGCTCTTCGACTACAGCCCCATCACCGAACGGCCGGCGATCCGCTGGCCCGGCGGCGCCCGGGTCGCCGCCTACATCGGGCTGAACGTCGAACACTTCCTCATCGACCGCCCATCCACCAGCGTCTGGCCCGGCACCGCGGACCTGGTGCCCGACGCGCTCAACTACGGCTGGCGCGACTACGGCGCCCGGGTCGGCGTCTGGCGCACCATCGACAGCCTGGACCGGCACGGCATCCGGGCCAGCGTCCTGCTGAACTCCGCGGTCGCCGACCACTACCCGCAGATCGTCAAAGCCGGCCTGAGCCGGAACTGGGCCTGGCTCGCGCACGGGCGCACCAACTCGATCCTGCAGGCCGGCATGCCCCTCGACGAGGAGCGCCGCTTCCTCACCGACATCGTCGACACCATCGCCACCGCCACCGGCCGGCCGCCGCGCGGCTGGATGGGGCCCGGGCTCACCGAGACGTTCAACACCCCGGCCCTGCTCGCCGAGCTCGGCCTGAGCTATCTGCTGGACTGGACCAACGACGACCAGCCCTACCGGCTGAACGTGCCCGGCATGATCAGCGTCCCGTACTCCGTCGAGCTCAACGACCTCCTGCTGTTCGGCAAGGGCACCACCGGACCGGAGTTCGTCCAGATCGTCAAGGACCAGTACGAGCAGCTGCACGCCGACGCCGAACACAGCGGCCGGGTCATGGCGCTGGCCCTGCACCCGTTCGTCACCGGCCAGCCGTTCCGGGCCAAGTACCTGGACCAGGCGCTGGCGTACCTTGCGGCGCAACCCGACATCTGGCTCACCACCAGCGACGAGATCGCCGAGCACTACCTGTCGAACTCGTCGTGATGCACTGATCCCCGAGGTCACCGCCCCGCGTCCGGTGGCCCTCTTCGGCCGCCTCTCGCCTGTGCTACGAACGACGTGCCCGTCGCCGGCGTAGCGCCATGAATACGACCCCGCCGGCCAGGAGCAGCCCCCCGGCGGTGAGCACCCGCAGCCACCACGGCCACGGGCCGCGATCGACGCCGGTATCGCGTACCTGCAGGTCGCCGGTACGAGCGGTGGCCAATTGCACCGCGTTGATCCAGTGGTCGTCGCCGGGTTGGAACCGGGCGAGGAGCCGGGCCGGCCCGGTCGGCGGCACCGAGACGATCGTGAGGCTGTCGCTCGCCAGCAGATCGGCGCCCTGCCAGCCGAGGATCTCGGTCGCATAGGTGTCGATCGGTGCAGACCTCCCGGTGGGCAGGTCGAGAACCGCCAACCCGGCCGGCGCCCAGTACCCGGCGGCCGAGGACGGGCTGCCCATGGCCACCCGAAACAGCGCGAGCCGGCTGCCGTCGGGTGACCAGGCGGCCGGCCCGCCGAGCCGGTGCCCGGCCGGCAGCGCGACGACCGTGCTCCCGCCGCCGTCGTTGAGCAGGCGCAGCTCGGGGCCGACCTGGACGGCCAGCGTCCTGCCGTCGGGGGAGAACGCCGCGTCGAGCACCCCGCGCTGCCCGGCGACCGTGGACGTGCCGCCGGTGGCCAGGTCGAGCAAGGTCAGTTCGCCGTCGGCGGCGAGCGCGGGCCGGGGGTCGCCATGGCCGTCCGCCCGGTACGGCGCGACGGCGTACGCGAGCCGCATCGAGTCCGGCGACCAGGCGAGCAGCTGCACCGCCGAGCCGGCCGGCACGGGATGGCTGCGGGTCCGGCCCGTGGTCAGGTCCACGATCGCCACATCGTTGGCCGGCCCGCGGTCGTCCGCGACGGCGACCCTGCTGCCGTCGGGCGACAGCAGGGCGGGCGCCGGCGGTGACTTCAGCGCATCGGCCTCGGCGGGCCGGCCGCGCTTACTGGCGATGTCGATCTCGCGGTACGTGCGCCCGTCCATCCCGACGGCGATGAGCTGCGGGGTCTGGTACGGCATGTCACCCTGCCCGTACCCGTAGATGGCGATCGCCGGTCCGGCAGGCGCGGCGGAGACGTTGGCGGTGAGGTAGGAATGGTCGGCGAAGACGCGCGGTAGCGTGGCGGGACCGGCGGCAGGCGCGCTCGGCGCCGCCGGCAGGCGCACCAGCCCCACCGCGAGGAGCAGCACCACGACGGCGGCGGCCACGACCAGGGGCCGCCACGACCGGCGCGAGGTCAGCGGCATGGCGGGCGGCGCCACAGCGGGCACGGGGATCGCCTCGACGAGTTCGTGGACGGCGGCGCGCAGGCGGTGATCAGTGGTCATCGAGGTACTCCCGCAGTGCGGATTGGGCCCGGTGCAGCAGGGACTTGACGGTGCCCGGCCGGCAGTTCAGCGCGTCGGCGATGTCGGCCTCGGACAGGTCGAGGTAGTAGCGCAGAAAGATCGCCGCCCGGTGCCGCGGGCGCAGCCGGGCCAGGCCGGCGCGCACGGCGATCGCGTCGGGCCCCAGCGGCACGAGCGGTTCAGGCTCGGGCTGGCCGGCATGGCGGCGTTCCAGCCGGCGGCGACGCACCCAGGAGGTACACCTGGACACGACGGCGCGGCGCAGCCATGCGGTCGGTTCGCGTACGTCCGGACGGTGCAGCAACGCCAGGAACACCTCCTGCACGACGTCCTCCGCCGCCGGTACGCTGCCGGTCGTCACGCAGGCCAGCCGCACCATAGGGGCGAACTGCGCCGCGTAGAGCGCGTCGAAGTCGCCCCGGACGGCCGGATCGGAAAGCACGGTCACGTCCTACAGGCGCACAGCGGCCACGATCGGTTCCACCCGGCCCAGGATCACCGACCCCAGCCCGCGACACAACAGCTCACGGCCACGATGTGGGCCCTTCCGGCCCGGCTTGATGTTGGCCACCCACCACTCCGGCGAGCCCTTGCCGGAACCCCATGCGGGTCTCGGCCGGCTTCGGCCGCCGCAAGGTCCGCGAGGGCCTCGTGGTGAGCGACAAGGATGAGCCAGGTGGTGCAACGGCCCCGGGCCGGGCGGCCAGCCAGGTGCGGACATCAGCGGCTCGCTCGTCGCGGCTTCAGGCGGTCCCGGACCGGCGCTTGCCGTGGAAGATCGGCTCCTCGGCGAGGACCATGCACTCCCAGGAGGCATCGCGGCGGCCGGAGTGCCGATCCGGGCCGTTGAACTGGCTGAGCAACGCCGGGCCGCCGTACCGACGGATGTCGCGGTTGACGGCGACCTCGTTGCCGCACAGGGTCAGTTCGTCGCCGGCCTCGTGCAGAGCGCGGGCAGAGCCCGACAGCACCACGGTGTGGGCGTGCTCGGCGACCGACAGCCACTCCCGCGCCCAGGGCCGGTCCCGGTGGTCCGCCGGCCGGCGGGGAGCGGGCGTCACCATGGTGGTGAGCGCGCCGCGGCCCGGGCCGTGCCGCAGCCGGGCCCGGATCGCCGGCCACGCCGACGGGCGCAGCGGTATGTCCCGGCGCACGACGAGCAGGTCGGCGAGGTCCGGGGTGTCCGCCCAGTACGCGACCGACGGGCTCGGCGGGTTCGCGCGCAGCGGCAGGAACACGGCGCTGTGCGGGCTGACGGCGGCCAGCCGCAACAGCGCCCCCATCCGCAACAGGTCCGCCCGGGAACCGATCAGCACCCCGGTGTGCCGCCACAGCAGCTTCGTGACGTGGCTGCGGCGCAGCGGTGCGGCCGTCGTGAGCACCCGGCGCAGCACGGTGTCGGAGGCGAGGTGATGGACGCGCATGCGCAGCCGCATCCGTGCTGCGTCCGCGACATCGACCACCAACGGACCGTACGGCCGGCAGCGGCCGGGCGGCAACCGTGTTATCGGCACCGCGACATTGGGCATGCTGGCAGCCACGCCGGGTGTTGGCAATGCGCCGGTCAGGACCGGGCGCGGACCTCGGTCAGTGCCTCGTCCAGGATCCGAAGCCCCGCACGAGCCTCCTGCGCGGTGATGGTCAGCGGGTCCGTGGGCGATCATCGCCGACGAGGCCGGCTTCGCGGAGCCGGCCTGAAGCCGCGTCACCGGCGGCCGCCATGGCCCGGGACACCGTGCGCAAGGCATGGTCCGGTGGGCGGGACGAGTATGCTCGCGGGGCCGGTCCCGGTTCGGTTGGCGTGTTTGCGTAGGGTGGTCAAGCCGCGTGAGCGGCCCTGAATATCGTCACTGGAGTTGTGTTGGTCGGGACGAGTCGGCGACGATCGGGCCGCGACCGTGTCACCGGGGCCGAGGTCGCCGAGGCCGCCGGGGTCTCGACATCGGTCGTATCGCTGGTCCTCAACGGCAAGGACGCGGGCCGGGTGAACCAAGCCACCCGGGACCGCGTTCTCGCCGCCGCCCGCGAGCTGGGCTACCGAATCGACGGGCGGGGCCAGAGCCTCGCCACCGGCCAGACCGGCATCATCGGCTTTATCGCCCCCGACAACACCACTCCGTTCTTCGCCAGCCTGCAACACGGACTCCTGAGCCGGCTCAACCCCGAGTATCACCTGCTGACGGTCGTGACCGACCTCGGGCAGGCCGTCACCTCCGAAAGCATCGACCGGATGCTGCGGCTCGGACCCGATGCGATCATCGTGTTCGCGCTCGGTACCGACGATCTGTCTGCCCTGCGTCCCGACTGCCCCGTCCTTGTCCTCGACTCGCCAGGTAGCGAACCGCATCTTCCGCGGATCGACCTCGACGTCAGTGCCAGCGCGCGCGCCCTGGGACGGCACCTGGCGTCGAACGGCCACCGCTACCTGGCGTATCTGGACGGAAACACCGGATCGCAGAGCATGGAAGTGCGCCGGCGGGCTTTGCTCTCCGCGTTTCGCCGGGGTTCGACGCAGGCGCGCACGACCGTGGCGCGCTGCGCCATCGATGCCGCCGTCGCTCGCGCGACGGTCGCGGCGCACTGGCCGGTCTGGAAGGACGCCGGCGTCACCGCCATTGCCTGCGGCTCGGACCTGCAGGCGTTCGGCGCCATCGCCGCGCTGCGTGACGCCGGGGTGGCCGTGCCGCGTGACGTCTCCGTGACCGGCGCCGACGACCAGCCGTTGTCGACGGTCATCGAACCGAACCTGACAACCGTTCGCCTGCCCTCACGACGCCTGGGCGAACTGGCGGCCGCGCAGGTGCGCGGCATCCTCAACGGCGAGCCTGCCCAGACGCTTCCCACCGTGCTGCCCACCGAGGTTGTCTTCCGCGACTCGACCGGCCCCGCCCCGACGCATTAGGCAGCCGGTCCAGCACAACGCCTCGGCCTCGGCGCGCGTGTCGCCCGCGGCGAACCTGGGCTCCGGTCCGCGGCATGACCGCCCGGCGGCAAACACACGTATCGATGCCAGCAATCCCAGTAGAATCAACACGTCAAGCGCTTGACCCATGACTTCGTGGCGACCTATGGTGAACCCCCAATGGATGCGGTCCACGCCCGCGATGGGTTCATCGCGGGCGATCCGAGGAGGTGACCACCCCCATGGCGGAACCGAGCCGGCACGGCGATGCTGGCGAACGGAACGGAATCGCGATCGTCGGCGGATCGGTTGCCGGTGTCGCGGCGGCCGACGCCGCTCGGCGCGCGGGGTACCAGGGCCCGGTGTGGCTCGTCGAAGCGCAGCCCCACGAGCCCTACGACCGGCCACCGCTGTCCAAGCAGGCGTTGTCGCCGGCCGCCGCCGCGGACAGCGCCGAGCTGACGTCGTACCGCCTGCGCGAGCCCCAGCACTGGCGGCGACTGGGGATAACCCTGCGCACCGGGGTGGCCGCGACGAGCCTGGACGTTGCCGCGCGCCGAATCCGGCTGGCCGACGGCACGCAGTACGCGTGCCAAGCCATTGTGCTGGCCCCCGGAGCGGAGCCCCGGCCCCTCCCGTTCCCTGTCGACGATGCGCCGGTCCATGTGTTGCGCGGGTTGGGCGATGCGCGCGCGCTGGCCGCCGCGCTGCGCCGCGCGCGGCGGCTGCTCGTCATCGGCGCGGGATTCATCGGCCTCGAGGTGGCCTCCGCCGCCCGCGCCCACGGGGTCGATGTCACGGTCGTCGAGATCGCGCCAGCGCCGCTCGCGCCGCTGATCGGCATTCCGGCCGCCGACTATCTCCTGGCGCGCCACCAGGCCGCCGGCACCGCCATCTCATGCGGCCGATCGGTCCACGCCGTGCGCCGGCAGGGGGCGGCACTCGTTGCCGTCCTGGACGACGGCACCGAGCTGAGCGCCGACACGGTCGTCGCGGGCATCGGGGTGCGGCCCGCCACCGATTGGCTGCACGGCTCGGGCATCGAGCTGACGGACGGGATCGTCGCCGACGAACGGCTGCGCGCCGGCGCTGACGGTATCTACGCGTGCGGCGACGCGGTTCGCTGGACCAACCCGCTGTACGGCCAGGCCATGCGCATCGAACATTGGACGACCGCGCGGGAGCAGGGCGAGCGGGCCGGGGCGAACGCCGCGCTCTTCGCCATGACAGGTCAGCCCGGACAGGTGTTCACGCACGTGCCGTACGTGTGGTCGGACCAGCTCGGGCTGAAGCTGCAATTCGTCGGCCGCCGGCTGCCCGGCAGCGCGACCGTCGTCGAGCGCAGCGACGAGGGAGGCCACGTCAGCACGCACTGGCTCGACGGCCGGCTGATCGGCTGCACGGCCGTCAACTCGCCCAAGGACGCCATGCTGGCCCGCCGCACGATCCAGACCCAGTGTCTGCAGGAACGGCCATCGGCGCCTGCGACCTCACCGCCCGAACCCGGCCTCGCCGCCGGCCACCAGAGGAGATGATCGTGACCGAGCCGACGGCTCCGACCGTTGCATTCGACCCGACGGACCCTGCGTTTCTCGCCGACCCGTACCCGATCCTCGACGCGGTCCGCGAGAGCGACACCCCGGTGGCGTACGCGCCGGCAATCGGCAAGTGGATCGTGACCCGGCATGCGGACGTCCGCGCATGCCAGCGGGACGCGCGGCTCGGCCGCGTCTTCGACCACCTGTACACGCCCGAGCAGATCTCCGCGCCGCCGCGCGACCCGCGCTGGGTCAATTTCTGGGAAGCCGAGCGCTTCAGCCTGCTGGAGCTCGAACCGCCGGCGCACGGCCGGATTCGCTCCCTGGTGTCCGCGGCGTTCACCCCGCGGCGCGTGCTGGACCTCCGGCAGCCGGCGCGGCAGCGCGCCGCCGAGTTGCTGTCGCCGCTGCGCGAACGCGCCAGCTTCGACCTGTTGCACGACTATGCCATGCCGTACTCGATATCGATCATCTGCGAGCTGCTCGGCGCCGACCGCAGCTACGAGCAGCTCTTCCTCGACTGGGCCCACAGCATGGTGCGGATGTACGAGGTCGACACCAGCGAGCAGCACGCTGCCGAGGCCGATCGGGCGGCGCGGGACTTCGTGGCGTGCATACGTGAGCTCATCGCCGACACGCGCAGAAGCCCACGCGACGGCCTGATCTCGGCCCTCGTGTCGGTCCACGACGAGGACGACACGCTCAGCGAGGCTGAGATCATCTCGACGGTCATCGTCCTGCTCAACGCCGGCCACGAGGCGACGGTCAACACGACCGGCAATGGGATCGCCGCGCTGCTGACGCACCCCGACCAGTGGCAGCGGCTCCTGGCCGGCGAGGTTGAGCCGCGCCAGGCGATCGAGGAGCTCATCCGTTGGAACCCGCCGTTGCAGATGTTCGAGCGCTGGGCCCTTGCCGAGGACATCACCATCGGCGGCGTGGCCATCCCGTTCGGCGCCAAGGTCGCGATGCTCTACGGCGCGGCGAACCGCGATCCACGAGTCTTCGATCATCCCGAACGGCTCGACATCGGCCGGGCCAACGCATCCCGCCACGTGAACTTCGGCGGCGGTGTCCACGCGTGCCTCGGCGCACCGTTGGCGCGCATCGAGCTCGAGGCGAGCTTCAGCCTGATCCGCGAGCTGTGCCCCGACTTGCGGCTGGTGAGCGAGCCGAAGCGCACGAACGCATTCGTCATCTGGGGCTACGAGGCTGTTCAGGTGAGCGCTCAGCGTGCGGCCTGAATGTCGTTGCATCGAGAACACTTGGAGGCAGGAATGGCTCAGCTGCGCATCGACGAGGTCGCCTGTAAAGGACACGGCTTGTGCTTCTTCGGCTGGTCCCAGCTCTTCGATCTCCGCGAGGACGGCATCGCCGTCGCGCTGGTTGACGAGATCCCTCCCGACCTTCGCCAGGACGCCGAAGACGCGGCAGCCGCATGCCCCGAGCGGGCCATTCTCGTCGTCGAAGCACCGTAGCGACCCTGTCCCGCGAGCTTGAGCGAGGGATGACGACGCGATAGGTTGGACCTCCAACCACTGCACGTCAGCAGCGCCTATCCGGCGAGTCGAAATGGGGGCCCTCGATGAGCGGCTACGCCGACGGTCGGCCGATGACGTCCCCCGGTGTCAGCTGCTGCGGCCCGGCCCGGCCGCCCGCGCCGGACGACGTGCACGAGCCGGCGGCCGCCCGCCCGCCGGCGGGGTCCAGTCACGCGTCCCGCCGCCCTGCCAGCCTCCGCGACGCGGTAACCGTGTCCGGCGGGCGTTATCTGATCGGCGGCGACGATCCCGACGCGAACCCTGGCGACGGCGAGGGGCCGGCGCGCGAGGTCACGGTCTACGGCTACGGCATCGGACGGTTTGCCGTGACCAATCGGCAATTCGCCGCGTTCGTCAAGGCGACCGGTCATGTGACCGACGCCGAGCGCTACGGGTGGTCCTATGTGTTCTGGTCGCTGGTGACCCGGGAGGCCCAGGCTGACGTGATCGACGCGCGGGTTGCTGAGGCCCCGTGGTGGCGCGGCGTTCGCGGTGCCGACTGGCGCCACCCACGGGGCCGGGGCTCGAGCAACGGTTCGCTGGCGAACCACCCGGTCGTGCACGTCTCCTGGCACGATGCCGTCGCATACGCTGCCTGGGCCGGCGGCCGGTTGCCGACCGAGGCCGAATGGGAGATCGCCGCGCGCGGCGGCCTGGCCGGCGCGACCTACCCCTGGGGGGACGATCTGGCGCCACGAGGGCGGCGGCGCTGCAACATCTGGCAAGGCGCGTTTCCCGGCTACGGACGCGGCGATCTCGACGATGTCGGCACGGCGCCCGTCGACAGCCTCGCCCCCAACGGATACGGCCTGTACAACATGGCCGGCAACGTCTGGGAGTGGTGCGCCGACCGTTGGAGCACCACCTGGCACCGCGCTGAGAGCGCCGCCACCCGCATCGACCCGCAGGGTCCCGAGGACGGCGCCGATCACGTCGTGCGCGGCGGCTCGTATCTGTGCCACGTCTCCTACTGCAACCGCTACCGGGTCGCGGCCCGGACGCACAACAGCCCGGACTCCTCGACCGGCCACACCGGCTTTCGCTGCGCCATCGACGTCACCGAGTAGGCGTGACGTTGTCCGCGCGAGACACGGAATCTGGCGGCGACCCTGCCCGTGTGCAGACGGCGGGACAACTCCCCGTCCGGGTCGAGGCCCTGGAGGACCCGGACGGGGAACGAACGGCCGGCAGCTGAACGGATTGATTACCCGTGCTCGTGTGGTGCTTCGGCCGGCACGCGAAGACGCGTCGCGTCGAAGGCCCACGGGAGAATCGCCGTCATCGGCTGGGGCCCGTCCGGAGTCGCGACGAGGAGCTGTGCGCCTCCGTGCTCCCAGAGCAGTTGCCGGCAACGCCCACACGGCATGAGCAGTTCGCCCTCGCCATCGACACACACGAACGCCACCAGTCGGCCGCCGCCGGAGGCGTGCAACGCCGAGACCAGACCGCACTCCGCGCACAAGCCCAGTCCGTAGGAGGCGTTGGCTACATTGCAGCCGACGACGACCCGTCCGTCGTCGACGAGCGCGGCCGCGCCGACGGGGAAGTTCGTATAGGGAGAATAGGCCCTGGCCATGACCGCTACGGCAGCAGCTCGCAGCGATGCCCAGTCGATCCCGGGCACGTTCGGCGGTGTTGTACTCACTGATCAACCTCCACAAGAGATCATTGCCGGAGTGGCACAGGCGACCTGGGTGACCGCTGCGCGTACCACGCCCATGCGTGCTCCGATGCCTATCGCGTCGGTTCGTCGTGACGAATGGTTGCGAGGACGAGCTCACGGCCGGCGTGGCTCGGTTCGCCGGCCGGGGCGATGGTGACTGCGGTCGCGAGGTCCCGCATCGCCGCGTCGAGGCGGTCGGGCGTGTCGGTACGCAGTTCGAACAGTGGCGTGCCGCGCGTGACCGGGTCGCCGGGTTTGGCCAGGCAGATGACTCCGGCGGCCGCCTGAACGGCGTCCTCCTTGCGAGCCCGGCCGCTCCCGAGTCGCCATGCGGCACGGGCGACCTGCATCGCGTCGAGCGTGCCGACCCGGCCGTCCGTTGCTGCCGTGACGCGTTCGACATGGCGCGGCGCGGGCAGTGCGGCGTCTGGGTCACCGCCCTGGGCGAGGACCATGGCCCGCCAGGTGTCCATCGCCTTGCCCGACGCCAAGACCGCGGCCGGATCGGCGTCGACGCGGGCCAGGCGCAGCATCTCGTCGGCCAGCGCCAGGGTGAGCGACACGACGTCCGCCGGGCCGCCCCCGGCGAGGACGTCGAGCGCCTCGGACACTTCGACAGCATTGCCAACGGCGTGACCGAGCGGGGTGGACATGTCCGTCAACAAGGCGGAGACCCGGACGCCGTGCGCTGCGCCGAGGTCGATCATGGTGTGCGCAAGCTCGGCAGCGGCCCCGACCTCTGTCATGAAGGCACCGGTGCCCACCTTCACGTCCAGCACCAGGTTGCGCGGGCCCGCGGCGATCTTCTTGCTCATGATCGACGCGGAGATCATCGGGATGGATGCCACGGTCGCGGTGGCATCGCGCAGCGCGTACAGGGCGCGATCAGCGGGCGCAAGGTCTTCCGACGCCGCGCAGATGACGCCGCCGACGCCGTCGAGCTGCCGCACGAACTGCTCGACGCCCAGATCGGCGCGCCATCCGGGGATCGACTCCATCTTGTCGAGCGTGCCGCCGGTGTGGCCGAGGCCGCGGCCTGCCATCTGCGGGACGATGGCGCCGCACGCGGCCACGAGCGGCACGAGGATCAGGGAGATCTTGTCGCCGACGCCGCCGGTCGAGTGTTTGTCCACGGTGGGTCTCGGCAGCCGCGACAGGTCGACGCGCCGACCGGAGTTGATCATGGCGCGGGTCCACTGCGCGATCTCTCGTGGGCTCATGCCGTTGAGGTAGATCGCCATCAGCAGCGCCGCCATCTGTTCTTCCGCAACGATGCCGTTGGTGTAGGCGTCGATGGCCCAGTCGATCTGGGCATCGCTCAGTGCTCCGCCGTCGCGTTTGGTGGCGATCACATCGGTGGCGGTCAGGTCCTGCACGCGGGGCTACTCTCCTTCGACGAGATTTGGCGTTACCAGCCCTGCCGGGCATACAGGCCAGCACCAGGCGGCGGGCTGTCCCTCGTGATCAGCGCTTGGAGCAGCTGGCGACTCAGGCCCGTCCGCAGCGATTCGGTGCCGGCCCGGCCGACGAGGTTGTCCTGCTCGTCGGGGTCGACCTGGAGGTCGAAGAGCTGTTCGCTGCCGTCGCCGTAGACGGTGTACCGGTATCGGGCGGTGCGCAGCGTACGAGCGAAGCCATCAGCGTCGCCGTTCCAATGCGTTCCGTAGCTCTCGATCAGGATCGAGTCCCGCCTTGGCGCGGGATGCTCTACCGAGCCGATCCGGCCGAGACTTCGGCCGTGCAGTGCGCGCAGGTCCCACCTGACGGAGGCGTCGGCGGCCTCGAACCTCGGCAGTCCCGGCTCTGCGACGCCGCAGAGATCCAGGATGGTCGGAGCGAGATCCGTCAGCTCGACGAGGCTGTCCTCGACGGCTCCGGCGGCAATGCCCGGACCGGCGATGAGCAGCGGGACCCGGATGCACGCGTCGTAGTGCCGGTTCCACTTGCCGAGGAGCCCGTGGTCGTAGAGCAGCTCTCCATGGTCGCTGGTGAAGATCAGATACGTGTCGTGCAGCCTGCCCGAGTCGGTCAGCGCTTGTCGAAGGCGACCGAACTGCTGGTCGAGATGGATCAGGTCCGCGAAGTAGATCTGGCGTGCGTTGCGGCCGACCTCGTCGTAGGTGGCGCACGGACCTCGCTTCGCCGACGAGAAGATGGTCGGAGCGTTCGGGTCGCTGGCCCACTCGGCGGGTACCGGCGCGGGGATGGCCGCCTCGTTGACGAACGGCAGGAGCTCTTCAGGAGCGCAGAACGGGTTGTGCGGCTGGACGTACCCAACCTGCGCGAACACCGGCTCGCTACCCGAGTGGGCGGTAATGCGGTCGACGGCTCGATCGGTGATCCACGCCGACTGGGATATTTCCGCCGGAAACGGCAGAGCGTAACTCTCAGCCGTGTCCAGCGGCCGCTCGTCGGAGGCCCACCGCCGGGCGCGCTGCGCCTTCTCGATGTCTTCGCGCAGCCCGGAGTACTGTTCCGACCGCAGGGCCGGGTGCATGGTCATCCAGACCGTGGCCAGCGCCGCCGGGTAATGCATCGGGTGCGTGGTGCGGACCCAGTCCAGCCACGGTCCGACGCGTCCGTCCTCCGTCACATCGGTGTGGTCGAACCCGTATTGACGGTAGTCAGGGTAGAAGCTCTCCAAGTTCGGTTGAACGTGGAGTTTGCCGTGCAGGCTCGTTTTCCACCCGGCGCGTTGCAGTTCGCGCATGAAGGTGGGTATCGCTGGATCGAGACGATACCCACACTCGACCACACCGTGTGCTGACGACGGCAAGCCGGTGGCCAGGGACGCTCGTGCCGGGCTGCAGACCGGATTCGGCGTGAACGCGTTGCGGAACATCGTCCCGGAGTCCCGGAGCCACTCCAGGTTCGGCAGCGGGGCCGCCCCGTCGAACGCTGCTTCAAGCCACTTGGCGGCAAGTTGATCGACGATGACGAGCAGGACATTGGGGGGCGTCGCGGACTTGCGCGTCGGTGTAGGCATAACGATATGGGCTCCTGAACTCCCTCAATCATCGAGCGGCCGCGCGTCCCGGCCGCCCTAGTAGTTCCCGGCAGTCGTCATGTAGCGGCGTAGCAGGGTGCTCCCGACGAGCTTCCACAGCCGGTCGAAGACGAACCCGAGGATGCCCAGGAAGAGGATTCCGACGAAGATCGCGTCCGTCCGGAAGTAGATTCGCGCATTCCAGATGAGGTAGCCGAGACCACTCTGGGTGGCGAGCGCCTCCGCTGCGACGATCACCAGGAAGGCATTCGCCAACGCGAGCCGCATACCGGTGAACATGTACGGAACGCTCGCCGGGATCGACACGGTCAGCACGGTCGCGAGCCGGCTCGCGCCGACACACCGAGCCGCACTGATCTTGTCCGGGGACACCGCGCCCACGCCGGCAGCGGTGTTGACGACCACCGTGAACCCGGCGGCGTAGGCGACGAGGTAGACCTTCGAGACTTCGCCGATGCCGAACCAGAGAATGAACAGGGACGTGAGCGCGATCGCGGGAATGAACCGAAAGAAGTGCACGAAGGGATCGATGGCCGCACGCCCATAAGGGGAAATGCCCGCGATGACGCCGAGCGGGAGCGCGATCGCGCAGCCCAGCAGCCAGCCGAGCAGGATCCGCCGAATCGACACGCCTACGGCCGACCACAACGTTCCGTCGTCCCACAGCTCGCCGGTCGCGCGCAGCGTCTGGGCGGGGGTCGGTAGCAGCGTCGGGTCAGCGCCCACGGAACCCAGGGTCCAGACGCCGATGAATGCCGCCACCGCTAGGATCGAGATTGCGACTCGAAGCCATCGCCGGCCCATAGTTTGCTCACCTCCTCCTCGATGTCCGCTTCGACTTTGCTGGCCAGCTCCACGAACTCCGGCGCGAACTCGTCCCGCGGATACGGCATGGCGATCTCATAGGTCGTTCTGATCGTCGACTGCGGCGGCGCCGTCATCACAGCAACCTTGGTCCCGAGCAGCACAGCCTCACGAATATCGTGTGTCACGTAGATGACCGTGCGCGGCTCGTCCTGCCAGAGACTGACCAGCTCCCGCTGCAGCAACCGACGGGTCTGTGCGTCCAGCGCCGCGAACGGCTCGTCCATGAGCAGAACACTCGGGTTCGACGCGAGCACGCGTGCGATCTGCACCCGCTGCTTCATGCCGCCGGACAGCTGATGCGGATACTTGCTCGCCGCACGATGCAGACCGACCTTCCGCAGATACTGATCCACGGTCGCCGAGCGGGCACTGCGGGGCACACCCTGCATCCGAAGCCCGTACTCGACATTGCGGCGTACGTTGAGCCACTCCATGAGTGGGGTGTCCACGCTCTGGAACACCATTGCCCGGTCCGGCCCTGGCCCATCGACAACTCCACGACCGGTCTGCGCATATCCCTCGGTCGGCTTTGCGATACCCGCCAGCACTCGCAGGAGTGTCGACTTCCCGCATCCGCTCGGCCCGACGATCACGAAGAACTCGTTGTCGCCTATCTCGAGGTCGAGGTGGCGCAGCACCCACTCCCCTCGCTGTTTCGGGGTGAAATTGATGCCGACGTCACGGAATCTGATCGAACCGTCGGCCGATGTGTGAGCGTCCGTCATGGCTCGAGCGCCGCTCAGCTCGACCACGCGGTGACACTGCCGGGCTCGACGGCCTCCATCGCACGCAGGTCGAAGTAGGACTTGAGCTCGCCCGTTGCGTTGCTGGTGCCCTTGGACGCCAGGAACGTCCGCTCCTGCTCCAACCAGGCCACCTGATTCGGGGTGAACTTGAACGAAAACGCTTCCACAGCAACCACGGGCTCGATGGCCGACACCTGCGCCTTGACAGCCTTCGCATCGATGGCGGCCGCCTGGCCGGGATTCGCGATGGTGTAGTTGATGGCATCGCGATAGGCGGTGAGCACTCGCTGCAGAATGTCCTGGTGTTCAGCGACCCAGCTCGCCTTGGCCACGAGATAGATGCCTTGCGCGCCTGTTCCGATCACCGAGCTGTCGTCCGCGATCACCGACAGGTTCTTGTCCGCCTTCACCTGTGCCACGCCGTCGGCCCAGACAAATCCGGCGTCGACATGGCCCGACTTCAGCGCGCCGACCAGCTCGAACAGCCCAGGCAGAGCGATCAGCTGCACGTCCGTCAGGTGCTGGTTCTTCACGTACTCGCGGGTGATGTTCTCCTCCGCGGTGCCCGTGACGAAGCCGATCTTCTTGCCGGCGAGCTCGCTCGGCGAGGTGATCGGCTTGCGCGCCGCGAGCTGATTGAATCCGGCCTTGGGCGAGGCAATTGCTCCGACGACCTTCAGGCCGGGCGACAGCGCGGACAGCATGCCGAAATCGAGCGCCGGAGCAATGTCGGCCTGGCCGGCGATCACCGCCTTGATGCCATCAACGCCGGTCTGATAGGTCTCCGGCGTCACGGTGATGTGCTGCTTCGCGAAGTACCCCTGATCCATCGCCACCCACATCGGCAGCCCGATCACAAAGCTGTCGGTCGTGATGCGCACATTGGCCGCCGCATTGTTGTCCGGCCCGGGCGCTCCCGGCCCTGCGGGGTCGCCGCCCGAACTCGAGCACGCGGCCAGCAGCATGGCGGTCGCCGCGACAAGAGCGGCGCATAAGGAACGATTGCGGCGGTTTCGTAAGGGCACGGAGGTCTCCTTCGACGTGTTGGTTGGGCACGCAACAAGCCCGGCGTAGTTGGGCACGCAAAGCACGCAAGAGCCCGGCGTGGTTGGGCACGCAAAAGCACGCCAAAAGCCCGGCGCGCCGCGAGCAGGTCAGGTTCGGGCGAAACTCAGGCGCACCTGTTCGGCCAGGTAGTGCGCCACCGTGTAGATCACAACGTCGCCACTGGGCAGCAGCGACTGCTGGTGGACGCGCACCAGCGGCTGCCCTTGCTGCACGCGGAACAGATCGGCGAGGTCACCGTTGGCAGCGACCGCGTCGAGCACACCCTCCATGCGGTCAACGGTGATGCCCGCCTGCTCGCCGAGCAGCTCAATGATCGTGACGTTGAGCTCGCACAGCGGCACCAGGTCGATCTGCCGATTGCGCAGGACCATCGGCGCGTAGTCGCGCAGCAGGATGGCCGGCGTGTCGTCGATGCAGAAGAGGCGTTCGACGCACCACGCCTTCTCCTCCGGGCCGAGCCGAAGCGCCGTGCCGATCTCCGACGGCGGCAGTGCGGGCACCGCGGCGGCATGGGCCAGCAGCGGCGTCCGGCCGGCGTCCGCGATCGCGTCGCGAATCGGCTTGATCGCGAGAAGGCTCAGCGAAACCTGCGAACCGGGCTCTCGCACGATCGTCCCAACGCCCCACCGGCGCTCGACGAGCCCGTCGAGCACCAGCTGAGCCAATGCCTCACGCA
This sequence comes from Dactylosporangium sp. NPDC051485, assembly GCF_040682015.1. Lineage (NCBI taxonomy): Bacteria > Bacillati > Actinomycetota > Actinomycetes > Micromonosporales > Micromonosporaceae > Dactylosporangium > Dactylosporangium sp. NPDC051485. The sequence continues at coordinate 50,771 of NZ_JBFAZW010000017.1, read as the reverse complement.
CCGTGTTGCGGCTGACGCCGAGCCGACCGGCCAGATCCTTCTCGTTCGGAAGCTGACTTCCGGGCGGAAAGTCACGACTGATGACCTGGCGAAGCTGCTCCGCAGCCGCGCTTGCGATCGGGCGGTACCGTGCCACGATCCCTCCCCAGATGATGGAGGACTGGAGGTCCAACCTCTTGGCCCGAAGTTTGGCGGGTTCGAGCCGTCGATGTCAACGGTCCACCGAGCACAAACTTCTGTTGTGGCACAGCGCAGGTCACGGTCACGCACGTGGCGTACGAATCGCCCACCTTTGCGGCGGTCGAGGAGATGCGGACGGTCACCGCAAGGGCGGAACGTGCGTCGGCGAACTCAGCCCTTCCCGGCGCCGGACAGGCGGTCCTCGACCTTGCCGGCCCGGCCCGCGTCGGCGGCCAGCCGCGACCGGGCCGTCTCGTCGCCGAGCAGGGCCCAGCGCAGGAAGTCCGTCGTCGCCGTCGCCACCGCGTCGAAGTCCGTGCCCGGGCCGAGGTACGGCTGCAGGTGGTCGCCGTCCGGCAGCTCCATCAGCGCCTTGGGCCAGGGCAAGGGGTCGTACGCCTCGGTGGCGCCCTCGAACTTCACCACATCGTCCGCGCGCCCGTGCACGAACAGGATCGGCGCCGGCGGCCCGGTGTAACCGACCCCGAAGGGCCACTGGCCGCCGGCGAGGACGACACCGGCCTTGAGCCGCTCGTCGCGGTGCTTGGTGAACATGCCGACCGTCGTCATGCCGCCGAGCGAGTGCCCGGCCGCGGCGATCCGGTCCCGGTCGATGTGGCCGGCGAGGGGGTCGCCCGGCGTGGTGTCGAGCGCCAGCACGGCGGTCAGCACGGCCGCGTTGTCGCCCGGCTGGTGGACGATGTCGTGGTCGTCGAGCTGCTGCTGGCCACGCGCCGAGTGCGGGAAGGTCGGCGCGACGACGATGAAGCCGGCGCCCGCCCAGGTCCTGAGCAGCGGCAGGTAGTCGTCCGGGATCCGGGTGTACCCGTGGCTGAACACCACGACCGGGTGCCGCCCCTCGGACGTCGGCTGCACGACCAGCGTGGGCAGCGGCCGGTCGGCCCCGCCGGTCAGGGCCAGCGTCCGCTCGGTGACGGCCGCGGGCGAGGCCGGCGCCGGTCCTTCGGCCGGAGCGCTACCACCACGTCCGCAGCCGGCGAGCAGGCCGGCCACCAGCACTCCGGCGAGCGCGCCGCGAATCAGCCACATGCGTGATCGTACCGCGTCGATGCGCAGGGGGTCGCGCGGACGGACGGCGGCGGGGCGACGCGGGTCACGTCGTGAGGGTGAGTCTGTCCAGGTGGGGACCGCGGTTTGAGATGATCGAGGGGTGCCGCGCAGACCGCACGCCGTGGTGACCGAGCCGCTCGGAGAGCTGCTCGCCCGCGTGCCCAAGAGCCGCCCCAGCTGGCTGACGGTGGTCAAGACCACCGTGGCGGCGACCTTGGCGTGGGTGCTCGCCCGGCAGCTCGGGGAGAACGTGGCGGTGCTGTTCGCGCCGATCGTGGCGGTGCTGACGCTGCAGGCCAGTGTGTACGGGTCGATCGCCACCGGGGTGCAGCTGCTGTTCGCCAACCTCGTCGGCACGGTCCTGGCCAGCGCCTGGACGCTCGTGCTCGGGCTGAGCTGGTGGTCGCTGGGGCTCGGGACGTTCGCCGCGCTCGTCGTGGCCCGGCAGGTGACCAACACTCCCCTGGCGCGCAACCAGGTCACCATCGCCACGCTCGCGGTGCTGCTGCTGGCGCCGGTGGCCCGGGGGTACGGCCAATGGCGCTTCATCGACGTCGCCATCGGCTCGGCCGTCGGGCTCGCCATCGCCGTCGTCGTGCCCGAGCCGCCCCGCATCAAGCACATCCACGCCACCCTCGACACCTGGGGGCGGGCCTGCGCGGAGGTGCTGCGCGCGATCGCCGACGAGCTGGGCGCCCGGACGCAGCCGCTCGAGGCGGACCAGCGCCACGGCTGGATCGCCGAGTCGCGGCGGCTCAACGACGTCACCGCGGAGGCCTCGGCGGCCGTCGCCGGGGTCGAGGAGATCACGCTGCTCAACCTGTTCGCCAAGGGGCTGCGGCGCGACATCGTGCACGCCCAGCGCCGGCAGCTGTGGCTGATGCGGGTCACGCTGCAGGTGCGGGCCATCTCGCTGGCCACCGACCGGCTCTACGACCGGGCCGGGCAGCCGCCGGCCCTGGAGCGCGAGACCCTCCGGGCGCTGCTGACCACCCTCGCCAGGCTCCTGGAGGAGCGGCTCGACGGGGGCGAGCCGGACGACCAGTCGCTGCGCGCGGCGCTCATCGCCGCCGTCGATCGGGTGCACCGCGTGTTCCCGACCGCGCTCGCCGCGCTCGACTCGGTGTCCCTGCTGGGCCGCCTCGACCAGCTGCGCCAGGACATCGGGGGCGAGGAGGCGGAGGCGCTCATCGATCCCGACACCCTGCCCCGCGCCTGATCGGCACTTAGTGCAAGTTTCGTAACAACCTCCCGGGCGGGTTGACAAGACATCGATGAAGGCGTTTATTGGCAGCCACTCTGCCCAATCGGAGGAAGCCGCCCATGAACCGCCGCGCCAAGCTCCTCATCCTCTTCACCGCCACGGCCGTGGCCGGGGCGCTCGGCGTCCTCGGCATCACGGCCGCCACCGCCGCGACCGCCGGGCCGATCACCGGGCTCGGCGGCAAGTGCGTCGACGTCGCCGGGGCCAGCAGCGCCAACGGCACGGCCGTGCAGCTGTACGACTGCAACGGCTCCACCGCCCAGAGCTGGACCGTCGGCGCCGCCGACCGCACCGTCCGGGCCCTGGGCAAGTGCCTCGACGTCACCGCCGCCGGGACCGCCAACGGCACGACGACCCAGCTGTACGACTGCAACGGCACCGCCGCCCAGCAGTGGACGAGCAACGGCGCCACGCTGGTCAACGCCGGCTCGGGCAAGTGCCTCGACGCCACGGGCCAGAGCTCGGCCAACGGCACCCGGCTGCAGATCTGGTCCTGCACCGGCGCGGCCAACCAGTCCTGGACGCTGCCCGGCGGCACCACCACCCCCACCACGCCACCCGCGGCCGGCCTCGACCCGGCCGTCGCCCCCGGCGGCAACTTCGACCTGTCCATCTGGCAGCTGCAGCTGCCGATCGGCAGCCCCGGCGCCCCGACCACCATCCCGGCGTCGCAGCTGAAGGGGCCCAACGGGTACACCAACCCGACGTACTTCTTCACCGACAAGACCGACGGCTCGATGACCTTCTGGGCGCCGGAGAAGGGCGTGACCACGCCGAACTCCAACTACGCGCGCTCCGAGCTGCGCGAGATGAACGCCAGCGGCAGCGCCGCGGACTGGCGGCTGGCCGGCTCGCACAAGCTCTCGGCCACGCTGCGCATCCCGTCGGTGACCCAGAACGTGTGCGTCGGCCAGGTGCACCTCGGCTCGGGCGGCACGTCGACGAAGCCGCTGCTGGAGCTGTACTACCGGCCCAACGGCGACATCATCCTCGGCACCGAGAACTCCCCGGACGGCGGGCAGACCCTGCACACGGTCGGCAACGTCCCGCTCGGCACCAAGTGGAGCTACGTGATCGCCATCACCGGCGGCAACACGATCAAGCTCACCGTCAACGGCTCCACGACGAGCTATGCGATCCCGTCGTCGTTCAACCAGTACGGGATGTACTTCAAGGCAGGCTCCTACAACCAGTCCTCGTCGGACAGCACGACCAACGGCGCCAAGGTGAAGTTCTATGCCCTGACGGTCAGCCACGGCTGAGCGCGGCTAGGCTTGCCTCCGCAAATTGCAGGAGCGGGGGTACGGCATGGCGCGCGAGGAGTCGCTGAGCGATCTGCTGGGTGGCTGGCGCTCGGCGGTCGAGACCGCCGTGCCGGTGCTCGGGTTCGCCGCCGGCTGGCTGGCCGGCGGCCGCTCGATCCCCCTCGGCGCGGGCATCGCGGTGCTGGCCGGCGCCGCCGTGGCCGGATGGCGCGTCGCCGCCGGCCGGCGCCCGGTCGGCACCGTGGTCAGCCTGCTCGTCGTGTGCGTCGGCGCGCTGGTGGCGCTGCGCACCGGCCGGGCCGCGGACTTCTTCGGCGTGCGGGTGCTCACGAACGCGGCCTCGGCGCTGGCCTGGGCCGCGAGCATCCTCGTGCGGTGGCCGCTGCTGGGCGTGGTGGTGGGCACGGTGCTGGGGCAGAAGACCCGGTGGCGCGCCGACCCGGACCTGCTGCGCGGGTACCAGCACGCCAGCTGGGTGTGGGTGGCGCAGTACCTCGTGCGGCTGCTCGTCTTCGTCCCGCTCTGGTGGGCGGGCACCGTGGTGTGGCTGGCCGCCGCGCAGGCCGCCCTCACCTGGCCCCTGGTGGCGGCGTGCCTGGCGGTGAGCTGGTGGGTGCTGCGCCGCGCCCTGCCCGAGGGCCACCCGGGCATCCGCCACCCAAAGGCCCTGCAGCGCACCTGACACCCGCTTTGCAGGGCTCCCGCTCGGACACGCGGCATGCCACCGCCCCCGGGCTGTGCGCGCCGCGGACCACACGCCACGGCAGATCCGTGCGTCACCCACAGGGCCGCGCCGCCGTTGTGCAGTCGGACGCGTGCGCGTTGATCCCACGTCTGGACACGGCGGATCGGCGCGCCGTGCCGTTACTCCGACGCGCGACGGGATGGATGCCATGGACGGGACCGCCACCGATCAGCTCAGCTTGACCGCCGCGGAGCTGTCGTTCCTGCTGGCCAGCGGGGACCGGCAGGGGCAGACGCCGCGGCTGCTCGGCCTGGGCGACGCCGACCGCACCGACGCGGTGCTCAGCGCCGGGCTCGGCTCGCTGCTGCTGCGCCACCTGGCCGCCCCGGTCGACGGCAGCCGGCTGGAGATGGCCCCGGCCGTCGCCGCGGTCGCCGCCGGGCTGCACCGGCCGCGCGGCTTCGTGCAGCTCGGGCTCACCGCCGACGACCACGCCGACGGGGCGCTGCTCATCGCCGCCGAGCGGATCCGGGTGCTGGTCGCGGGCCGGGCGTACCGCTGCTACGACGTCACCCCGCTGGCCCCCGAGGCCGACCCGCGCGACGCGCTGCTGGCCGTGGCGGACAAGTTCCTGCACCGGCACCGGCCGGCGATCGCCACGTTCGCGGCCAGTTCCGCCGCCGACTTCGAGCGGGGCCTCCAGCCGGGCCGGGCGACGCTGTCCTCGTCGCCCGACGGCACCTGGCGGGTGGTGACCCGCGACGGCACCGAGACCACCGCCGAGGACTTCGACGCGGCCGCCGGCGTCCTGCGCGAGGAGCTGGCCCGGATGATGCCGACGCAGCCGGCGCGATCGGCACAGTCGTAGGGAAGCTCCACACGCTAGGGTCGTTGCCGTGCGCAATATCGACCACCCCAACCTGTTCAACTTCCGCGATCTGGGCGGCTACCCCGCCGCCGACGGGCGCACCACCCGTTGGCGGCGGCTGTACCGGTCCGACTCGCTGAGCCGGATCGACCCCGCCGACGCGGCGTCGTTCACCGCGCTCGGCGTGCGCACCGTCATCGACCTGCGCCGGCCGCGGGAGATCGAGCGGGACGGGCGGGTGCACGCGTTCGACGGGCTGCGGTACCACCACCTCAACCCCATGCACGCGGAGTGGGAGGAGGCGACCGACCACGACGAGCCCAGCGACGCCCGCTGGCTCGCCAACCGCTACCTCGACCTGGCCGAGCACGGCCACGCCGCGATCGCCGGCGCGGTCGAGGTGATCGCCGACGCCGACAACGCGCCGGTGGTCGTGCACTGCGTGGCCGGCAAGGACCGCACCGGCGTGGTGTCGGCGCTGACCCTGGCCGTCCTCGGCGTGCCCGACCCGGTCATCGCCGAGGACTACGCGCTGACCAGCGCGGCCACCGACCGCAGCATCGCCTTCCTGCGCGGGCTCAACCCGCAGATCGCCGAGATGCCGACCCGCTGGCTGCTGTCGCCGGCCGAGACGATGCTGCTGTTCCTGGCCGACGTGCGGCAGCGCCACGGCTCGATCGAGGGCTACCTGCGCCTGCCCGACGAGGTCTACCGGCGGCTGGAGACGAACCTGCTGGAAACGTGACGGCGGCGGGACCGCAGGCGGTCAAGGTCATATGTATAGTGCCCCTCGCATTTCGTTCGCGGGGGAGGCAGAAGTGAAGCGGATCGCGGTGGCGGCGATCGCCGTCGCGCTGGCCGGGTTGCTCGGCGGCTGCGGCGTCAAGGTCGGCGACGGCGACCTCACCAACGACTGGGCCATGCTGCCCGCGGCCAAGGTGCCCGAGCCGCAGGCCGGCTTCTGCTGGACCACGTCGGCCACCGAGGCCAGCGCCAGGACGATCTACCTCGACCGCGCCACCTGCGACGCCACGCACACCTTCGAGACGGTCAAGGTCGGGCACTTCACCGGCAGCGCCGCGTCGGCCGACACGGCGCCGGAGGGGGCGGCGCTCAAGGACGCGTGGGCGGACTGCGACAGGGCGGCCGGGGACTACCTCGGCGGCGACTGGCAGTCCGGCCGGGTGTTCGTCACGGTCACCCGCCCGACCAACGCCGAGTGGCACGGCGGCGGCCGCTTCTACAGCTGCAACGTCGCCGCCGTGCGCACCGAGGGCGGCGAGTTCGACCCGCGCCGCGACTCCCTGAAGGGCGCCCTGGCGGGCGACGGCAAGCTGCGGCTCGGCTGCGGCAACCAGGTCGGCACCACCTCGACCAGCTGGGACGACATCTCGCCGGTCGCGTGCACCGACGCGCACGACGTGGAGTACGTCGGCTGGGTCAGCAGCCCGTCGGACACCTACCCGGCCGACGACAAGAGCTACGACGCCGCCTTCGGCAAGACCTGCGAGGCCAAGATGCTCAGCTACATCGGCATGAGCCGCAGCCACCTGTCGTCGCAGCGGGCGCTGTCCTTCGGCTACTGGATGACCTCCGGCAAGGACGAGTGGGCCGCGGGCAACCACAGCGCCCACTGCTACCTCATGCTGGACAAGAAGAAGATCAACCGGTCGCTCAAGGGCGCCGGCGACACGACGGTCTGACCGTGCGCCGCGCCCTCGCCCTCGTCGCCGCGGCAGTGCTGCTGCTCGGCTCCCTGTCCGGTTGCGCCCGCCCGTCCGGCACCGACGGCGACCTGGTCGACGACTGGGCCATGCTGCCCGCGGGCAAGGTCCCCGAGCCGGTGGTCGGCGCGTGCTTCGACTCGGCCGGCTACAACGCGTACGACGTCACGGCCTTCGAGATGCCGGGCACGCCCGTGCCCTGCGACGGGCCGCACCAGGTGGAGACCGCCGCCGTCGGGCAACTGCCGCCGGATCTGGCGAAGGCGCCCAAGCGCCCGGAGCGCGACCAGTTCGCGCCCGTGTACCCGGCGTGCGAGCAGGCCGTCGCGCAGTACCTCGGGGCCGACTGGCAGTCCGGCCGGCTGTACCTCTACCTGAAGCCGCCCACCTACGCGCAGTGGCTCGGCGGCCTGCGCACCTATCACTGCGACGTCGTCGCGATCGGCCCGGACCACTCCAGGATCGTCCGCTTCGACAAGCCGTTCAAGGGCGCGGCCGCGCCCGGCGGCCCCCTCGCCGCGGGGTGCTTCACCACGAGCGGCGGCGACGCGAACGTGTTGTTCCGGACGGCCGACCCGGCCCCGTGCACCGGCCCGCACGACCTGGAGTACGCCGGCTTCGTCACCGTCCCGGCCACCACCGCCTACCCGGCCTCCAGTGCGGAGCAAGGCAAACTCTTCGGCGACGCCTGCGAGGCCAAGGTGCTCGCCTACATGGGCATGACCCGGGCGAACTACAGACGGCAGAACAACGTCTCCACCATCTCGTGGGGCCCGTCCGGCGAGACCGGCTGGAAGGCCGGCGACCACTCCGCGCGCTGCTACCTCATGTCGCACAACCGCACGCTCTCCCGGTCGGTCAAGGGCATCGGCAACCTCACAATCTAGTGGCGTTGCCGGGACCGGCCGCGTCTGGTTACCCTGAAGGCGATGTGATCACCGGACCTTCCCGCGCCCGCGCCTGAGGCCTCGCTGCCCGGCGGGCGGAAGCAACTTCCTTCCGGTGGTCAGCCTTGTCCCAGTCTCCCCTACTCGCCCATGACCTCGTGCGCACGTTCAGCGGCCGCCGCGTGCTCGACGGGGTCTCCCTCACCGCCGCCCCCGGCCGCCGCATCGGCCTGATCGGGGAGAACGGCACCGGCAAGTCGACGCTGCTGCGCCTGCTGGCCGGCGCCGACGAACCCGACGGCGGCACCGTCGTGCGCCCGGCAGACCTCGGCTACCTGCACCAGGAGATGCCGTACGACCCGGCCGCCACGGTCGCCGACGTGCTCGACGACGCGCTGCGCGAGGCGCGGGCGTGCCTGGCCGGCCTCGACGCGGCCCTCGCCGCCGACCGCCTCGACGACTACGCCACGCTGCTGGAGCGGGCCGAGGAGCTCGAGGCCTGGGACGCCGACCGCCGCGCCGAGCTGGTGCTCGCCGGTCTCGGTCTGGCCGCGGTACCGCACGATCGCGCCCTTCGGACCCTGTCGGGCGGGCAGCGTGGCCGGCTGGCGCTCGCCGCCCTGCTCGTGCGGCGCCCCGCCGCGCTGCTGCTCGACGAGCCCACCAACCACCTCGACGACGGCGCCGCGGCGTTCCTGGAGGAGCAGCTGCGCGGCCTGCCCGGCGCCGTGGTGCTGGCCAGCCACGACCGGGCCTTCCTGGACGCCGTGTGCACCGACCTGATCGACCTCGACCCGGCGATCGACGGCCCGGTCCGCTACGGCGGCGGGTACACCGCCTACCAGGCCGAGCGGCGGGCCGAGCGGGAGCGCTGGGAGCGCCGCTTCGCCGAGGAGCAGCAGGAGCTGGCCGAGCTGCGCCACGCCGTCGCCGTCAGCGCGCACCAGGTGGCGCACAACCGGGCGAAGCGCGACAACGAGAAGATGAACTTCGGCCGGACCACGGGCCGGGTCGAGGGGCAGATCTCCCGGCGGGTACGCAACGCCTCCCGCCGCCTGGACACGCTGACCGGCGAGCAGGTCCGCAAGCCCCCGCCGCCGCTGCGCTTCCGCCCCCGCCCGCTGGCCGTCACGGACGCGGCCGACGGCCTGCTCGTATCGGTGCGCGACCTGCACGTGCCGGGCCGGCTGCGGCTGGAGCGCCTCGACCTGCCCGTCGGTGACCGGCTGCTCGTCACCGGGCCCAACGGCAGCGGCAAGTCGACGCTGCTGGGCGCGCTGGCCGGCCGGCTGCCCGCGGACGCGGTGCGGCGCCGTCCCGCGCTGCGGGTCGGCCTGCTCACCCAGGACACGGTCTTCGACCGCGCGGACCGCACGGCGCTGCAGACCTACGAGGCGGTGCTCGGCGCCGAGCGGGCGGAGGCGGTACCGCTGCGAAGCCTCGGCCTGCTCGCCCCCCGCGACGCCGCCCGGCCCGTCGGCGACCTGTCGGTGGGCCAGCGCCGCCGGCTCGACCTCGCCCTGCTGATCGCCGACCCGCCGGACCTGCTCCTGCTCGACGAGCCGACCAACCACCTCTCCCCCGCGCTGTGCGACGAGCTGGAGGAGGCCCTGGCCAGCGGCCCGGGCGCGGTCGTGATCGCCAGCCACGACCGCTGGCTGCGCGCCCGCTGGACCGGCCGCAGCGTCGCGCTGTCCTGAACGTTCAGTCGCGGGAGACGATCCACCAGATCACCGGCGCGGACGCCAGCGCCACCGCCCCCAGGCAGCACAGGGTGCCGCCGAAGGGGTTGCGGATGCCGGTGGCCCCGTCGTGGTCCGAGCCGGCGATGACGCCCGAGCCGCCCACAGCGCGACCCCGGCGAGCGGCGGCCCGGCTCAGGGAAGCTCGGCTCAGGGAAGCTCGGCGCGCTCGCCCGTCGCCTCGTCGGTGACGTGGACGCGCTGCCCGTCGGCCGGGCGGTGGCGGGGGGTGGCGAGCACCGCGGCCAGGCGGGACACGCCGTCGCGCCACCACTGCCCGTCGGGCACGCCGAAGAGCGCCCCGTCGAGGTCGGAGTGGACGGTCACGTCGAGGTCGCGCCAGACCTGCTCGCCGCCGACCAGCTCGCCCGGCCGCTGCGGCCCGGCGGCCACCGCGGTGGCGCGGGACAGCTCGGTGTACCACATCCCGGACCGGATGACGTCCTCGATCGGCTTCTCCTCGCCGAGGGGCGCGGTCACGCTGGCCCCGCGCACCGAGGCCGACAGTGCGCCGCCGCGGTGCAGCACCAGCTCCACCCGGGCCCCGTCCCCGGCCAGCCGCAGCAGGTCGGCGGCGGTCCAGGCGGCGATGACCAGCGGCCAGTCGGCGGCCGGATACGCGCCGAAGTACATGCCGGGATGTGCCTTCACCGCGTCGGACACCGAACGTGCCCGAGCACGCAGGCGCGGTAACCCTTGGTCAGCCACGGGCAAGATTGTGGCAGTCGCTCCCGTCAATGCGCAGCCCGCTGCACCGGATTTAACAATCCGCCGGCGACGATCGACCGGACCGCGTCCCGGCCGGCCCGGTTGGCGCCGACCGTGCTCGCCGACGGGCCGTAGCCGATGAGGTGCAGGCGCGGCTCGCGGGCGGTGCGGGTGCCGAGCATGCGGATGCCGCCGCCCGGCTCGCGCAGGTGCAGCGGGGCCAGGTGGGCCAGGTCGGCGCGGAAGCCGGTGGCCCAGATGACGGCGTCGAAGGGCTCGAAGCGATCGCCCCACACGGCGCCGCCCGGGACCAGCCGGTCGAACATCGGGTGGCGCACGAGCGCCCCGCGGGCCAGGGCCGCCTTGGCCAGGGCGGTGTAGCCGAGGCCGGTCACGCTCACCACGCTGCGCGGGGGCAGGCCGGCGGCGACGCGCTCGGCGACCTGGGCCACCACGGCCCGGCCGAAGTCCTCGGTGAAGTCGTCCTCGTGGAAGACCGGCTCGCGCCGGGTGACCCAGTAGGCGCCGGGCAGCTCCGCCAGGACGTGGATCGCGGAGTTGCCGCCGCCGACCACCAGGACCCGCCGGCCGGCGAACTCCTGCGGCCCGCGGTAGGCGGCGTAGTGCAGCTGGCGGCCGCGGAAGTCGGCGATGCCCGGGTAGTAGGGGACGTACGGCGCGCGCCAGGTGCCGGTGGCGTTGACGACCGCCCGCGCGGTCCACTCGCCGACTCGCAGGCCGCCGTCGGCCCGGGTGACCTCGTGGACCGGGTAGGGCCGGCGCACCGGCAGGTCGAAGGCCCGCTCGTACTCGCGGAAGTAGCCGGCGACGACGCTGGCCGCGGGGCCGGACGGCGGCGGGGTGAAGGGCATCCCGGGCAGGTCGAAGATGCGGTGCAGCGACTCCACGCCGAGCGAGGGCGAGCGGTGCCGCCAGGCGCCGCCCGGTCCGTCGCCGGCGTCGAGCACCACGAAGTCCAGGCCGCGCCGCCGCAGCCAGTAGGCGGCGGACAGGCCGGCCTGGCCCGCGCCGATCACCACGACGTCCACGGCTGGTGCAACCCCGCCGCGCACGCGTGTCATACCGGCCGGTGACGGACCTTACGTCGCCTTGCCCCGCGCCGTGGTGCTCAGCCGATCACGGTGTCGAGGTCCCCACGGCCGGCCCGCCGGCGGGTAAGGTCTGCGGGATGTCCGCCGTCATCAGCCCGACCCAGCGCGTCCTGACCCCGGAGGATGTCGCCGCACTCCTGCGCGAGCACTTCGGCCTCACCGTGACCGGCTGCGCCCCGCTCGCCGGCGGCACCTTCGCCGCGGTCTGGCGGGCCACGCTGCCCGACGGCACCGGCGCCGTGGTGAAGATCGGCCCGCCGGCCGGGGTGCCACTGCTGCGCTACGAGCAGGGCCTCATCGCCGCCGAGGCACGCTACTACGAGCTGGCCGGCTCGGCCGGCGGGGTGCCCGTGCCGCCGGTGCTGCACGCCGACGAGGAGGCCGTCGTGGTCGGCCTGCTGCCCGGCCGGCCGCTGGCCGAGCAGCACGAGCAGAACCCCCAGGACCAGGATTCGGTACGGCGCGAGCTCGGCACGGCACTGCGGCACCTGCACACCGTCAAGGGCTTCCGGTTCGGCTACGACGGCGAGGGGCGGGCAAGCGGCGACACCTGGCCGGAGGCCTACGCGGCGATGACGGCGGGCCTGCTCGCCGACGCCCGCGACTGGGGCGTGACGCTGCCGGCCCCCGACGAGCAGATCATGGCGGTCGCGCAGCGGCACGCCGGCGCCCTGGCCGAGGTGAAGGTGCCCTCGCTGGTGCACTTCGACCTCTGGGACGGCAACGTGCTGTGCGAGGGCGGCCGCCTCACCGGGCTGGTCGACGGCGAGCGGTACTTCTGGGGCGACCCGCTCTACGACTTCGTGTGCACGGCGATCGGCCGGCGCATGGAGGACGAGCCGGACCACCCCGTCCTGCGCGGGTACTACGGCAAGTCGAGCCACGCGTTCACCCCGGCCGAGCAGGTGCGGCTCGGGCTGTACCGAATCCAGTTCTGCCTGCTGCTCCTGGCCGAGATGCCGAGCCGGGCGATGACCGGCGAGGTCGCGCGGGAGCGGCGCGAATGGGTGACGCCCAAGCTGCTGGAGGGCCTGCAAGCCCTGCGCTGAGCGCCGCGAATGTGATAGAAATCGTTATCCGGCGGTGAGGATGTCGATGGGCACGCGCGGCGCATGGCGACTCCTGGCGGGCTATGGCGCACTCATGGCGGCGCTCGCCACGGTACTCTTCGTCCGGCCGGGCCTCGACTCCGTCGCCTGGGCCGGCATCGGCCTCGCCTCGGCCGGCGCGATCGTGGCCGGCATCGTCCGCTACCGCCCGCGGCGCTCCAGCCCGTGGTGGGCGCTGTCCGCCGCGCTGGTCGCGATGATGCTCGGCGACTTCGCCTACGGCCTGGTCGCGCCGAGCGACGCCGATCCGCCCGCCCTGGCCCAGCTGTCCTACCTGGCCATGTTCCCGATCGTGGCGATCGCGCTGATCGGGCTGACCCGCGAGACGGCGTTCCTCGACGACCGCTCCCGCCTGATCGACCTGCTCGCGCTGGGCACCGCCGGCCTGCTCGCCGGCTGGGTGTTCATCGCCTCGCCGCGGCTGGCCGGCGGCGGCATGACCGCGGCCGACTGGTCGGTACAGGCCGCGTTCACCCTCGGCGACGTCATCCTGCTGGTCGTCACCACCCGCCTGGTCACCGCTACGCCACGCAACGTCTCGGCGGTCCTGCTCGCCGTCGGCGCGGCCGGCATGCTCGCCGGCGACGTGGCCTACGGCATCGGCCGGCCCGACGGCGGCCTGCAGCCCGGCGGGCCGGCCGACGCCGCCTACGTGCTGCTCTACGCCGCCTGGGGCGCCGCCGCGCTGCTGCCGTCGATGGCCCGGCTCACCGCGCCCCCGCGCCAGCCCGTGGCCGTCCGCGAGCCGGTGCACGGCCTGGGCATGGCCCTGCTGCTGGCCTGCGTGGCCTTCGCGCCGCTGCTGCTGCTCGTGCAGGCGCTGACCGGCGGCGTGCACGACGGCCCGATGATCGCCATCGCCTCCGCCATCACCCTCGCGCTGCTGGTGGTGCGGCTCAGCGACGCCATCGCCAAGCACGCCGGCGCCCTGCGCCGCGAGCGGGCCCTGCGCCAGACCGGCACCGTGCTCGCCGGCGCCGCCGACGCCGGCCAGGTCGCCGACGCGGTCCGGGCCGCGGTCCGCACGCTGCTGCCCGGCGACGCCCCGCACGACATCGTCGTCGACTTCAGCCTCACCGACCTGCTGCCACTGGGCGAGCTGTCCGCGCCGCGGGTGCAGCCGGTCGCCGACATCCCGCCGCTGTGGGCCGAGCGCCTCGCCGGCCACGGCGACGTGCTGGTCTGCCCGCTCGACGCCGGGGTGCTCTACGTCGCCGCGGGCCGCCGCGAGCTGGTCACCGCCCTCGACGCCGTGTCGGTGGTGGCCGGCCAGGCCGCCCTGGCGCTGGCCCGCATCGGGCTGACCGAGGCGGCCGGCCGCCGCGACAGCGACGAGTACCTGCGCGCGGTCACCGAGCACGCCGGGGACGTGGTCCTGGTCCTCGACGACGACCAGCGCATCCGCTACACCAGCCCGACCGTCGCCGAGGTGCTCGGCATCTGGCCGGCCCCGTTCGCCACGCTGCGCGAGATCGTCGCCCCGCAGGACCGCGACCAGGTCCGGCGCACGGTCGAGCGGGCGCGCACCGAGGACCGCGACGGCACCCGCGACACGTGGAGCCTGCGCCGCCCGGACGGCACCCGGGTGCTGGTCGAGGTCATCTTCCGCGACCTGCGCGACGACCGCCTGGTCCGCGGCATGGTGGTCACCCTGCGCGACGTCACCGAGCGGCGGCGGGCCGAGCACGAGATGCTGCGCCGCGCGTTCAACGACACCCCCGCCGCCCAGAACCGCGACAGCTCGTCGCGCAAGTTCCACTGATGCGGGTCGTCACCGCCTGGGAGACCGCCCTCACCGGCGCCGACCACCTGGCGCTGTCGGCCCTGCTGCGGGCCGCCTTCCCCGGCCCCGAGTTCGCCCCGGACCGCTCGTGGCCGGCCTCCTGGGCCCGCAAGCAGGCCCGGATCTGGCTGGCCGACGACGGCGGCACCCCGGTCGCCCACCTGGGCCTGGACCGGCGCCTGGCCGGCACGCCCGCGGGCGAGGTCCTCATCGCCGGCGTCGGCGACGTCGCCGTCGCCCCCGGCCACCAGGGCGCGGGCCTCGGCGCCGAGCTGATGCGAGCCCTGGACGCGGCCCTGCGCGACGGCCCGTTCGCCGCCGACTTCGGCTTCGTGCAGTGCCGGGAGGCGGTCGCCGGGTTCTACGCGCGCACCGGCTGGACCCGGGTGCCCAACCCGACCCGGCACGTCGGCGTCCGCGACGGCCGCACCGTGGTCGAGCGCGAGGAGCCGACGCTCGTACGCCCCGGCCGCCGGGCCCTGGCCGAGTGGCCGGACGGGCTGATCGACCTGCGCGGCCTGCCCTGGTGAGGCGCCGGGCCGGTGGCAACGGGCCGTCGCGGGACGGTCACAGGAGGACTCCGGGCCCGCCGCAGTGATGCAACAGCCGCTACAGGCCGCGGAGGCGGGCGATGGCCTCGACGGCGTCCTTGGCCTCCTTCAGGCCGACCCCGGTCGCCTCGCGGTACGCCTTGATCGCCTGGAGCTTCCGCCCGGCGACGAGCTCCTCCAGCACCCCGGGCGGCGCGAGCGGCGTGGGCTCCGCGATGCCGAGGCTGTCCATGATCAGGTCGAGCTTGCGCTCGATCACGGCGATGCGGGCCAGGCGCTGCCGCTCGGCGGCGCCGCGCCCGCCACTGGTGATGAGCAGCCCGATGAGGACGACCAGGAAGAGCACCGGCACGATAAACTCCACGTCGTCACCCCCGGCTCTTGAGGTGCTCGATCACCCCGGGGTCGCGCGGGTGCGGCCGGGTCTGGCCGGTGGCGCAGAAGCCGTGCCGCTCGTAAGCCTCGGGGGCGCCGGCGAGCGCGGCCAGCCGCACGTCGTGCCACTCCTGCCAGTCCTCCGGCCCGAGCCGGCGCACCGCGATGGTCATGCCCCGATTCTCGCAGCGGCGGCAAGCCCTCTCGGACGCGGTGCACCGCTGCTGGGCGCCGGACGGCCACGGCAAGCCCCACGAACGGCCAGGTGCAGCCACGGCCGGGGCGGGCGCTCAGGCGGCGGCATCGGCGGTCTCCCGCACCGGCGCCTCCGCGAGGACGGGCGCGGCGCGGGGGGCGCGCACGAAGGGGTACAGCAGCCAGGCCGCGGCGGCCAGGCCGAGCAGCAGCAGGAGCCACGGCAGGGTCACGCCGGCCGCGGGAACCCAGCGGCCCAGGCCGGGAACGTGGCGCTTGCCGCTGCTGTAGCCGAGCAGCGCGACGGCGAAGCCGGCGACGTGGGTGCCGGCCCAGATGGTCAGGCCCGCGCTGTAGACCCGGCGGCGCAGCGCCTCGCCGCCGGCGTCGCGCAGGGCCCAGGCGGCCAGCAGGGAGGCGCCGACCCACAGGGGCAGGAAGTAGCGGCCCTGCATCCAGAAGCCGACGATGCGCGACATCACCACGTCGGCGGCGATCCCGCCGGCCAGGCACAGCAGCGGGATGGCGGCGATGGACAGGGCCAGGCGGCGGCGGTCGGCGACGGCGAAGCCGGCCACCAGCAGGCCGCCGGCGATGGCTGCCCAGGCGCAGTAGACGAACAGGGGCAGGCCGATGGTGCCGTACCCGAACAGGCCCACGGTCTGGCGCAGCCAGTAGTCGACGTTCTGCTCCAGGATGAGCCGCAGGACCGCGCGCAGCGGCCAGGTGATGGGCTGGGCCTGGTCGCCGAACTCGGCGACGCGGGACGCCTCGACCCACGCCAGGGCGCCCACGACGGCGGCGGCGACCGCGGCGGCGGCCCAGCCGATGCGCCGCGGGCGGGGGAAGCCCATCGCCAGCCAGGCGGCGACGCCGATCGCGGCGACGAGGAGGAAGCCCTCGGGGCGGGTGACGACGAGCGTCACGGCGGCGGCCGCGCCGATGGCGGCGAGGCGGCGGCGCAGCTGGGGCGGGGGGTCGGGCTCCCCGCCGTACCGTCGCAGGAACACCGCCCAGAGCAGCACCGCGGCGTCGATGGCCATGCCGCTGGGGTTGACGATGCCGTTGAGGCACCCCAGCATCGGCGAGGCGGCGAACAGCACGGCCAGCGGCAGGTAACGCCGGCGCATCGGCAGCAGCAGCGCGAGCGCGGTGGCCAGCAGGGCCGCGCACAGCAGCGCGCTGAGCAGCCGGGCGAGGATCACGCCGGTCATGTCGGGCCACGGCAGCAGCGGCCAGCCGACGACGGCGTAGTACACCGGGTCGTAGCGGGCGGCCCGGCTGTGCACGGGCACGGCGGCGCGCGAGTCCGGGGCCGCGCCGAGGCAGTTGGCGCCGGGCGGGTTGACCACCATCATGCAGTCCCAGCCGGTCGGCACGAGGCTCGCCGGGACCACCGGGTAGCCGCCGTCGTTCACGCCCCGGGCCGGCTTGACGAGCACCTGCCCGCGCACCACCCCGGCCGCGCGGACCACGTGGTCGTGTTCGTCGTAGGCCCCGTTGTACGGCGTCAGCAGCGCCCAGGCCGCCCCCACCGCGAAGAACAACAACAGCCCGATCCACCAGCTCCGGCGCTCCCCCACGAGACACGAACTCTGCTCGGTTCGCGGTGTCGGGCGCTGCCACCAACGGGCGACGAGTACATGAACGTCAGGGCACGACGGTGACCGGCCACCGGCCCGCCTTCACCAGGCGCACGGCGAGGGAGCCGACGAACCGGTGTCCGAAGCGGCGGGAGGCGCCGACCACGACGGCGTCGGCCCGCAGCTCGGTGGCGACGCGGACGAGCTCGTTGTAGGGGTCCCCGCGGGTGGGGACGAACTCGATCTGCGCGCCGGTGTGCAGCGCGCCCTCGTGGACCTGCCGGCGCATGTCCTCGATGGACTCGTTGATGGCCTGCTCGACGGCGCCGGCCGCCTCGGCGACGAGGCGGCTCGCGGCGGGCGCGCCGGTCACGAAGACGACGACGAGGCGGGCGCGCTGGCGGCGGGCCAGGCCCGCGGCGTAGGCGCCGGCGCGCATGGAGGTGTCCGATCCATCGACACCGACCACGATGACCTTCGGCCCGTCGGTCCCGAGTTCGAACTGCACGCGAACAGCATGCCGCAGCCGGGCCGCTTTGTCCCTCTGGGGTTCCCGCGAAAGCTTCCTGCCCCGCGTCCACGCGGCGCGGGAAGGGAACGGACCGCAGCTCCGGCGCGACCGGGTCCGCTGTCGTGCCGGCACCGGGGGCTCAGATGGTGACCGGCAGCCGCTCGAACCCGCGCAGCACGCGGGTCGTGCGGCGGCGCGGCTCGCCGTCGAGGCGCAGGCCGGGGTACCGCTCGAACAGCATCCGCAGCCCGATCTCGCCCTCCAGGCGGGCCAGCGCGGCGCCCAGGCAGTAGTGCACCCCGCCGGAGAACGACAGGTGCTCGCGGGCGTTCGCCCGGGTCACGTCGAAGGTGTCCGGATCGGCGAATACCCCGGGATCGCGGTTGGCCCCGCCGAGCATCGCCATCACCACGTGCCCCGGCTCGATGCGCTCCCCCGCCAGCTCGGCCTCCCGCCGGCACACCCGCGCGGTCACCTGCACCGGCGAGTCGACACGCAGCGTCTCCTCGACCGCGTTGCCCCACCGCTGCGGCTCCTCGCGCAGGACCGCCAGCTGCTCGGGGTGGCGCATGAGCAGGAAGGCGCCGGTGCCGAGCAGGTTGACGGTGGTCTCGAAGCCGGCCGCCAGCAGCAGCCCCGCCGTGGCCAGCAGCTCGTGCTCGCTCAGGTCGTCGAGCTGGACCAGCTGGCTGAGCAGGTCGTCGCCGGGCTCCCGGCGCAGCCGCGCGAAGTGCCCGCGCATCCAGTCGTTGACCCTGCGGATGTTGATTTCCGTGCGCCGGTACGTCGAGAAGGGCAGCCCCAGGTCCAGGGTCGGCGCCGCCGCGTGGCCCCAGGCCAGGAACTGCCGCCGCATGTCCAGCGGCACGCCGAGGATCTCCGCGATGACCGTCACCGGCAGCAGCGAGGCGAAGTCGGCCACCAGGTCGGCGGGCTTGTCCCGCAGCAGCTCGTCGCACGTGCGCTCGATGCGCGGCCGCAGCCCCTCGATGGCCCGGGCGGTGAACACCCTGGAGACCAGCCGCCGGTACCGCGTGTGATCCGGCGGATCGACGACCAGCATCGAGGGCGGGTCGACCGGCCCGATCGGCGAGCTGCGCCGGCTGAACCGGAACAGCAGCCCGATCGGCGCCGGCAGCGGCCGGTCGGTGAACCCGACCCCGAAGGCGTCGTGGCGCAGCACCGCGCCGGCCACCTCGTGCCGGGCCGTGGCCCACATGAGCCGCCCGCGCACGAGCGGCGCGGCCTGGCGGATCGTCGCGTAGAACGGGTACGGGTCGCGGCGCACGCCCGGATCGGCGAAGAACCGGGCCTGCTCGTCCCCCTTGCGCGCGGCGGCGTTGATGCCGGCCCGCATGAACCCGTGCTTCGTGGCCCAGCGGACCGCGGTACCAGGCAGCATGGCGCACCCCCTTGGTACTTCACGGTACCAAGGGGGTGCGCCCCGGTCCGCCCGCGAGCCGAGCGGTGGATCACTACACTCGCGCCGATGTCCACGAACCGGAAGCGCCCGCGGTACGGCATGACCCGCGCCCAGATCGCGGCGGCCCAGCGGCGGTGGCGCCGCGGCGACCGGCCCGGCGCCTGCCTGGCCTGCGGCATCGAGCCCGCCGTCGACCTGCACGACGTGCGCAGGCGGGCCGGGCGCAAGGTCGCCGCCGCGGTCGAGGACGACCTGGCGAACCTCGTCCCCGACCTGCTGCGCTGGCATGCGCTGGGCCAGCGGCCCTACCCGGCCCGCACGGACTCCTACGTCCGGTGGCCGGCCCTGTCCCTGGCCGGCTACGGCGACGACGCGCTGCACCTGGCCGTCCGCCCCGACGAGGGCCCGCTGCGCGACGGCGCCGCCCGCTTCGCGCTGCGCTTCGGGCCCGTGCCGGACCGGAGCCTGCCCATGCCGCGCGAGACCTGGGACGCCCGGCACGCGGGCGGACTGCTGGCCCTGTGCGGCGGGCACACCAGGCTGCCGTTCTTCGCCGCCGACGGCCGCCGCCTGGCCCCCGCCGAGCTCGAGGGCGCTGGCCCGGAGGGCGTGACCGAGCGCGTCGTGCGCCTCTTCGCCGAACAGCGCTTCGCGCAGGCCTGGGAGGCGGCCGGCGCCGACGTCGAGCTCGACGAGGGCATCCCGGAGTGGTACCTGCGGGTCCTGCCGACCCTCGCGCCGGCCGGCCCTGTCGCGATCGCCAACGCCCGGCGGGCCGCCGCCGGGGCGGGCGTGCCGGCCGCCTGGATTCGCGCGTACGGCCGCGTCCTGCGGCTGGACCGCCTGGGCCCGCACGAGCGGCCCCGCATCCGCCTCCTCGGCGGCGCCCACCTGCGGGGCGAGCCGGCGGCGGAGCTGACGCACGGCGACGTCAACTGGCTCCCGGACTTCCGCGACCTGCTGTCCGGCCGGCTCGAACCGGGCGACCTGCACCCGATGGTCGCCGCCGCGCTGTTCCCGGCCATGGATCGCACCGCGGACGCCGGCCCGCCGGACATGCCCGCACCCGCCCCGGTCCGGGTGCGCTGCGAGGGGGTGTGGCACGTGCTGGAGCACCGCGGCGGCACCCTCACCGCCCCGCACCCGCCCGAGGCGGCCGCCCGGGAGGCCGCCCTGCTGGCGTTCGGCGGCCCGCCCCCGATCGGCTGCCCGGCCGCCCAGCTGGCCTGGCGCGGCGCCAAGATACGCCTGCCCCGCGCCCTGCGCGAGCTGCGCGGCGAGCTGATGGCGCGGGTGGCGGCGGGCGAGGCCGACACCCTGGAGGCGATGCTGGACGCCGGCCTGGACCCGAACTGCCGCGACCGCGACGGCCGCACCGTCCTGCACCTGCTGCCGTGCCTGATCCCGGACGAGGCGGCCCTGCGCCTGCTGCCCCGCCTGCTGGCCGCCGGCCTCAACCCGAACGCGCTGGACCGTGACGGCCTCACCCCGCTCATGCTCGCCGAGCGCTCGGGCGCCCGCCCCGAGCTGATCGCGGCCCTGCGCGCCGCCGCCTGAGCCCGCCCCGCGGGGCGTGCGGCTCCGGTTACCGCTTGGCGTCGAGGGCCTCGGGTTGGCCGCTCGGGGTGGCGCCGGCCAGGCCCGCCAGGAGGTTGCGCAGGTCGATGCCCGTCAGGTCGGCGCCCAGTTGCAGGCCCTGGGCGACGTTGCTGGCCACGGTCTTGGTCAGGGACGAGGCGCCCTCGGTGGAGATGACGGTCATCCGGTCGATCTCGCCGATCGGCCGGCTGGCCGCGCCCACCACCTCCGGCAGGACCCGGACCAGGAGGTCGAGGATGGCGGCCTGGCCGTACTCCTCGAACGCCTCGGCCTTGGCCCGCATGGCGGCGGCCTCGGCCTGGCCGCGGGCCAGCGTCGCATCGGCCTCGGCGGCGCCCTCCAGCCGGACCGCCTCGGCCGCCGCCGCGCGGGCGTCGGCCTGCGCCTTGCCCTCCAGGCGGAGGGCCTCGGCGGCGGCCGCGCGGCGGGCCCGCTCGCCCTCGCCGACGAGCCGGGCCTGCTCGGCCTGGGCCTGGGCGGCGGCGATGGTGGCCAGGCGGGACGCCTCGGCCTTGGCGATGGCCGCGTTCTTGGCCGCCTCGGCCTCCTGCTCCACGCGGTAGCGCGCGGCGTCGGCCGGCTTGCGGACCTCGGTGTCGAGCTGGCGCTCCTTGAGCTCCGCGTTGCGCTCGGCGACCTTCTGCTGCTCGCCCAGGATGCTCTGCTGCGTCTCGGCCTGGGCGATCGGGCCGGCCGAGGCCGAGCGGGCCGCGGCGGCGTCGATCTCGGCCTGGACGCCGGCCCGCTTCAGGGCCAGGTTGCGCTCCGAGTCGGCGATGGCCTCCTCGGCGCGCATCCGCTCCTGCTCGGCGCCCTGGCGGGCCTGGGCCTCGGCGATGGCGGCGGCCCGGTAGACCCGCGCCGCCTCGGGGCGGCCGAGGTCCTCCAGGTAGGTGCCGGCGGTGCGGATGTCCTCGAGCTGGAACACGTCGAGCACGAGACCCTGGTGGGTCAGCGTGAGCTCGGCCTCCTCGGCGACGTGGGCGGCGAACCCGGCCCGGTCGCGGATGATCTCCTCGATGGTGAGCCGGCCGATGACCGAGCGCAGGGCACCGGAGAGCACCTGCGCGGTGAACGTCTCGATCCGGTCCTGCTGGTGCAGGAAACGCTGCGCGGCCGGGCGGATCATCTCGGCGGTCCCGCCGACCTTGACGATCGCGACGGCCTCGGCGTCGCAGCGGATGCCCTGCTTGCTGACCGCGGCGGTGACCTGCACCGGGATCTCGCGGCTGGACAGGTCGAGGCGGTGCAGCCGCTGGACGATCGGCAGCACGAACACGGCCGCGCCCATCACGACCTTCTGCCCGGACAGGTCCGTGGTGACGCTGCCGTCGGCGGCCTTGACCGCACGGCCCTTGCGCCCGGTGACGATGAACGCCTCGTTGGGGCCGGCGACCCGGACCCGGGACAGCACGGAGGCGACGATGAGCACGACGAGCACGACGAGGCCGCCGACGGCGGCTAGGAGCGGTGTCATGACCCTTCCTCATGGTCGAGAACGGCCGCCGACCCGAGCGGCGGCAAGGGTGGCTGGAGCGGCGTCACGAGCACGCTGGTCGGGGTCGGCACCCCGATGACCAGCACCCGGACGCCGAGCGCGAGCGGGTCGTCCGCGCGCGCGTTGAACTTCATCGGCTGTCCCGCGTAGGACAGCCGGACCTGACCGAGGTCGCCGCCGGGCGGGATCTCGCTGACCACCACCCCGATCGCGCCGATCAGGCCGGCACTCTCGGGGGTGGCGTCGGTGGGCATGTCGGCGACGGCGGCGACCAGCCGGCCGGCTCCCCAGGCGAGCGGCACCCCGGCCACCAGCCCGGCGAGACAGCCGACGAGGACGGCGGGCGGCCCGGTGCGGTGGGCCAGCTCGATGGCGGCGGCGCCGCCGAACCCGAACCCACCGATGAACCCGCTGGTGATGGGCAGCGAGTAGGCGGAGCCCCGGGTCCTGAGCCTGCGATGCGGGAATCGAAAATGCCCGATGTGCCCGATCCGGCGGAACCGGAGGGACAGCAACAGCAACAGCAGGCTCAGGCCACCGAGGCCCAGAAAGGCGAGCGTCACGGCGCTCATGTGCCATCCCCGTTGGTCCCGGTGTCAGGGCGCCAGGACCCGCAGTGTTGACGTTAGACCGCCCGTCAAGTGATGCCGATCACTCTCCGGAGCGCAGCACGATCTCCGTGATCTCGCTGGGGGCGAAGACGCGGAAGGGCGGGCCCCAGAAGCCGGTGCCCCGGCTGGTGAAGAGCTGGGTGCGCGCCGAGTGCCGGGTCAGGCCCTGGACCACGGGCTGGTCCACGCGGACGAGGTAGTGGAAGGGCCAGATCTGCCCGCCGTGGGTGTGGCCCGAGAGCTGCAGGTCGATGCCGTGGCGCACCGCCGCGTCGATCTGCTTCGGCTGGTGGGCGAGCAGCAGGACCGGCAGGGCGGGATCGGCGCCGTCCAGGGCCACGGCGTGGTCGGCCCGGTGGCCCTCCAGGCCCGAGCCGGCCGCGGTGCGGTCGTCGACGCCGGCCACCACGAGCCGGTCGCCGCCGCGCTCGACGACGATGTGCCGGTTGTGCAGGGGCTCCCAGCCGAGCGCCCGCATGTGGTCGAGCCAGCCCTGGGCCTCGCCGAAGTACTCGTGGTTGCCGGTGACGTACACCCGCGCGAGCTTCGCCCGGATGTCGCCGAGCGGGGCGGCCTGCTCGAGGCGCTGGCCCACGGTGCCGTCGGCGATGTCCCCGGTGTGCGTGACGATGTCCGCGTCGAGGGAGTTGACGACCTCGGTGACCCCCTTGGACCAGGCGACCCGGTCGATCGGCCCGTAGTGGGTGTCGGTGAGCTGCACGATGCGCAGCCCGTCGAGGCCGGCGCCGAGCCGCGGGATGCGCACCTCGACCCGGCGCACCCGCGGCACCCGCATGGCCTCGCGGTGGCCCCACAGGCCCAGGCCGAGGGCGACCACGGCGGTGAAGCCGGCCGCGACCCGCGAGCGGACCGGGTCGTCGACCCCGCCGGCCAGCAGGGCCAGGCGCAGCAGGTCGCCGGCGATGGCCCACACGAAGAGGATCCACACCGCGCCGAGCAGCGTGTCGCCGATGCGGGCGGCCCAGTCGGCCCGGCGGGCGTGGCCGAGGAACATGGTGACCGGGAAGGTCACGAGCGCGGCGGCGAAGACGAGCGTGCCGGCGACCTGGACGGCGGCGGGCCAGTCGTTGCCGGCCATGACCAGCGACCACCACGGCACCCCGAACAGCAGGCCCAGGACCACGACGAGGGTCGCGGTGAAGGCCAGGGGCCGCAGGAGGGAACGCGGCCGCTCGGCCGGGGTCGGTACCGCCTCAGTAGTCGCCATCAGGCAATGGTGCCACCCGACGGTCGCCGTTGCTGAGCGCGCTCACAGGTGTCGTCCCAGCGAACAGTGTCGTTTCACAGAACCCTGGGCGGCGTGTTGCCGGCGGCCAGGATCGCCCGGCGCACGGGCACCGCCAGCAACATGGCCAGGCCGGCCACGAAGAAGACGACCAGCGACGCGATGGCCAGCCGGTTGCTGTGCGCGAACTGGTACGCCAGGCCGAACAGCAGCGGCCCGAGCCAGCTGGTGCCGTCGGAGGAGATCTCGTACAGCCCGTAGTACTCGGCCTCCATGCCCCGCGGGATCATCTGGCTGAACAGCGACCGGCTCAGCGCCTGGCTGCCCCCGAGCACGATGCCGATGAGGCAGCCGAGCAGCATGAAGGCGACCGGCGAGTTGGCCGGCAGCGGGTAGGCCAGCGCGACCGCGACGATCCACACGACGAGGCTGGCCGCGATCGTGCGCCAGGCGCCGAAGCGGACCGCGACGCGGCCCAGCAGCCAGGCACCGCCGAACGCGACGAACTGCACTAGCAGGATGGTGATGATCTGCACCGACTGGGACAGGTGCAGCTCCTGGTCGGCGTAGATCGTGGCCACCGTGATGACGGTCTGGATGCCGTCGTTGTACACCAGGTACGCGGCCAGGAAGAACAGCGTGAGCGGGTACGCGCGGGCGCTCTTGAGCGTGTGCCACAGCTGCCGGAAGCCGTCGGTGAGCGCCGAGCCTCCGGTGTGCTCGCCGGCGACGGCCGGCCGGTCGGGCAGCCGCACGATCGCCACGGTGGCGAACGCCGCCCACCACACGCCGGCCGAGACGATCGACCAGCGGGCCACGGTCGCCTTGTGCTCCTCTCCGAGCACGACGAGCGCGGCGAGGTTCGCGGCGAGCAGCAGGCCGCCGCCGACGTAGCCGATGGCCCAGCTGAAGCTGGAGATGCGGTCCCGGTCGTCGGGGCCGGCCAGCTGCGGCAGGTAGGAGTTGAAGACGACCTTGGCCGCGCCGTAGGCGACGTTGGCGACCAGCAGCAGCACGGCGCCGAGCAGCCAGCGGGTGCCGGTCAGCAGCACCATCGCGATGACCGCCCCGGCGCCGATGTAGGCGAAGAGGGCCAGCAGCCGCTTCTTGTGCGAGCTGCGGTCCGCGAGGGCCCCGACGAGCGGCAGCACGGGGACGGTCAGCAGCACCGAGGCCGAGACGGTGTACGTGAACAGCGAGCCGGTGGCCACCGGGATGCCGAGCGGGTGCACGAGCCCGTCGGGGCCGGCCGCGCGCTCGGCGATGGTGGTGAGGTACGGCCCCAGGAAGACGGTGATGACCGTGGCCCGGAAGGCGGAGATGGCCCAGTCGTAGGAGTACCAGGCGACCCGCTCCGCGCGGGTGGAGGCGGCAACGGCGGGGGCGCCGGCCTCGGTGGCGGTCATGGCGAGCATGATGCCAAAGCCGGCGCCTCCGCAGAAGGGTTCGATCGACGGTTATTCACGCTCGGCGCCGACCGCGGTCAGCGGCGTCGCCACGTCCTCGAGGGCCTTGCCCTCGGCGTTGACCCCGAGCACCACTTCGACCACGCCGCCGATGACCATCACGGCGGCGCCGACGAGGTAGCCGATGAACAGCTTGCCCGGGTCGTTGCCCTCGCCGATCAGCCAGCCGTAGAAGATCGGGCCGAGCGCGCCGAAGCACTGGGCGATGGCGAAGAACACCGCGATCGCCTGCGCCCGGATCTCCAGCGGGAAGATCTCCGAGACGGTGAGGTACGCCGAGCTCGCGCCGGCCGAGGCGAAGAAGAAGATGACGCACCAGGCCACCGTCTGGGTGAACGCGTTGAGCGCGCCGGCGTCGAAGAGCCAGGCGGTGACGGCCAGCAGGACGCCGGAGAGGATGTACGTCCCGGCGATCATCGTGCGCCGCCCGATGGTGTCGAAGAGGTGGCCCAGCAGCAGCGGGCCGGCCAGGTTGCCCAGCGCGAACGCGATCAGGTAGATCGGCGTCTTCGCGGCATCGACGTGGTAGAACTTCGACAGCACCAGCGTGTAGGTGAAGAAGATCGCGTTGTACAGGAACGACTGCGTGATCATCAGGCTGGCCGACAGCGTCGAGCGGGCCGGCATCCGGGTGAAGAGCACCTTGAGCAGCGCCAGGTAGCCGTGGCCCGCGGCCGGGCGGATCTGCAGGGCGCGGGACCCTTCGACCGGGGCGAGCGTGCGGCCGGAGGCCTCGACGTCGCGCTCGATCCGGGCGATGGCCTCCTCGGCCTCCCCCTCCCGGCCGTGCATGACGAGCCAGCGGGGGCTCTCCGGCAGGTGCCGGCGCAGGCTCCAGATCGCCAGGCCGATGATCGGGCCGATGAGGAAGCCCAGCCGCCAGGCGACGTTCAGCGCGAGGTGGTTGAGCAGCACGTAGGTGCCAAGGGTGCCGATGATGGCGCCGCCCCAGTAGGTGCCGTTCACGCCGATGTCGACGCGGCCGCGGTACCTCGCCGGCATCATCTCGTCGATGGCCGAGTTGATCGCGGCGTACTCGCCGCCGATGCCGGCCCCGGCGATGAACCTCGTCAGGTAGAGGAACACGAGCCCCGGCACGTCGTTGCCCCACGTCAGCGCGGTGAGCGCGTTACCGGCGAGGTAGACGCCGAGGGTGACGACGAAGAGGTTCTTGCGCCCGAGGGCGTCGGAGAGCCGGCCGAAGAACAGGGCGCCGAAGACCTCGCCGATGAGGTAGACGGTGGCGATCGCGCCGACCTGCGTGCTGGACAGCCCGAGGGTCTCCTGCTTGTTGAGCACGGCCCCGACCGCACTGGCGATGGTGATCTCCAACCCGTCGAGCACCCACGCGGC
The DNA here is from genome assembly GCF_040682015.1 of Dactylosporangium sp. NPDC051485. Lineage (NCBI taxonomy): Bacteria > Bacillati > Actinomycetota > Actinomycetes > Micromonosporales > Micromonosporaceae > Dactylosporangium > Dactylosporangium sp. NPDC051485. The sequence continues at coordinate 23,962 of NZ_JBFAZW010000017.1, read as the reverse complement.
GCCCAGGGCGATGACCATCCGGGTGTGGAACGGGGCCCAGGTCAGGCGGTCGATCCGCGCCGGAATCAGGCTGCGGATGATCCCACCGGCCGGGGCCGGCGCTGATTGCGTCTCAGCCAACGGACACCTCCCAGGCGCCGGGACACGGCGATGTGTCCGGCTGTGATGGCACGTGCCCGATGCACCAGACATCAAAACCCGCCACTTGACGGAACCGCCCGGATCGTTGAGGCTGCTATTGCGAGAGAGCGCTCTCTCATCCCCGCCAGCGACCAACGCCCGCCAGCGCCGGTCCACCGCCTGAACCGGCGCGCCCCGCGGTGCGGCGTCGATCGCCGACGCCCCAACCCACGTCAGGGAGCAGCCTTGATACCCGACAACGCCAGACCACCCGTCCCCGAATCCATCGACGAACGCGCGCCTCGCCGGCCCCGCCGGCGCCGCGGCCTGCTCGTGAGCGCGCTCTCTGTGGTGGCCGTCCTGCTCGGCTACGCGGCCTTCACGATCGGCAGCGCGAACGCCGCCAGCTCGCTGCTGTCGCAGGGCAAGCCCACCACCGCCTCCTCGAGCGAGAACGCCACGCTCGCGGCCGGCAACGCGACCGACGGCAACACCGGGACCCGCTGGTCGAGCGCGTTCAGCGACCCGCAGTGGCTCCAGGTCGACCTGGGCCAGAGCGCCACGATCGACCAGGTGGTGCTCAACTGGGAGGCCGCCTACGCCAAGTCCTTCCAGATCCAGACCTCGGCCGACGGCACGACCTGGACGAACATCTACAGCACGACCACCGGCACCGGCGGCGTGCAGACCCTGGCCGTCTCCGGCTCGGGCCGCTACGTGCGGATGAACGGCACCGCCCGGGCCACCGCCTACGGCTACTCGCTGTTCGAGTTCCAGGTCTTCGGCTCGATCGGCGCCGCCACCGGCTGCAGCACCGCCAACGCGGCCCAGGGCAAGCCGGCCACCGCGTCGTCGGCCGAGAACGCCAACACGGCGGCCTCCGCCGCCTTCGACGGCAACACCGGCACCCGCTGGTCGAGCGCGTTCAGCGACCCGCAGTGGCTCCAGGTCGACCTGGGCGGCACCGCGACCATCTGCGGCGTCGACCTCAACTGGGAGGCCGCGTACGCGACGTCCTTCCAGATCCAGGTGTCCGCCAACGGCACCGCCTGGACGAACATCTACAGCACGACCACTGGCACCGGTGGCGTGCAGCAGATCACCGCGTCGGGCAGCGGCCGCTACGTGCGGATGAACGGCACCGCCCGGGCCACCGCCTACGGCTACTCGCTGTGGGAGATGGCGGTCCACGTGACCGGCACGATCCCGACCACGCCGGTCAGCACCCCGCCCACCAGCAGCCCGCCGCCGGACCAGTTCTGGGGTGACACCTCCTCCATCCCGGCCGCGCAGAACGTGGTCATGGTGAAGGTGCTCAACCGCACCAACGGCAAGTACCCGGACAGCCAGGTGTACTGGAGCTACAACGGCCAGGTGCACTCGATCGCCGAGCAGCCCTACTTCGACATGCCGGCAAACACCGCGGGCCGGATGTACTTCTACGTCGGCCAGCCCAACGGGCAGTACTACGACTTCATCGAGTTCACCGTGGGCCCGGCCGTGTTCAACGGCAACACCACGCGGGTCGACGCCTTCGGCCTGAAGATCGCGATGCGGCTGCACGCCAAGGACGGCTACGACGTGCAGGTCGGCGAGGACTACCAGACCTTCACCGAGTCGCGCGACGCCACCTTCGCCAAGTTCATCGCGGAGGTACCGCAGGAGTTCAAGGTCCTGGCCCAGTCCCAGGCCCCGTACCGGATCATCGCGCCGGGCTCCGACCCGACGTTCCGCACCGGCGGCGTGAACCAGAACTACTTCACGTCGTACGCGCAGCAGTACGGCATCAACGCCCCGACGTCGGACATCTTCGGCTGCGCCGGGGTGCTCGCCAACGACCCGGGCAACTGCGCCGCGCTCAACCGGCACGTGCGCCAGCTGCCGCAGTCGGACTGGTCGACGCCGAGCCTGTACTACCAGGCCGCGCCGGCGAACTACTACGCCAAGTTCTGGCACGACCACGGCATCGGCAAGCTGGCGTACGGCTTCCCGTACGACGACTACGCCGGGCAGTCCTCGTTCGTCTCGCACGGCAACCCGCAGTACCTGCTGGTGGCGGTCGGCTTCTAGCCGGTCTCCCTAGTCGCAGGGGGGTGGCGCGGATCACGCGCCACCCCCTTTCTTCAGTCCAGGTTTATCAGTCTACGTTTACTATATGGAGATCGAGCGCACCGCCGCCGCGCTGCAGATCGCGGTCGGCCGCCTCGTCCGGCGGCTCCGGCAGACGCACGTGCCCGGGGAGCTCACCCTCACCGAGGCATCCGTGCTGTCCCGCCTCGACCAGGAGGGCGCCACGACCCCCGGGGAGCTGGCGAACCTGGACCGGGTCAAGCCGCAGGCGATGGGCGTCACCCTGCAGGCGCTGGAGCAGCGCGGCCTCGTCTCGCGCGCCCCCGACCCGGGCGACGGCCGGCGGGTCCTCATGGCGATCACCGGCGAGGGCCGGCGGCTGCTGACCGACCGCCGCTCGCTCAAGACCCACGCCCTGGCCGTGGCGATCGGGCGGCTCACCGACGACGAGCGCGCTGCCCTCGCCCAGGCCACGCACCTGCTCGACCGGCTGACGGACGAGCTGTGACCACGACCGCGACGGCCGCCGCCGAAGGGGCCCGGACGGACCGCTACAAGTGGGTGGCACTGTCGAACACGACGCTCGGCATGCTCATGGCCACCATCGACGGCTCGATCGTCATCATCTCGCTGCCGGCCATCTTCCGCGGCATCGGCCTGGACCCGCTCGCCCCCGGCAACATCGGCTACCTGCTGTGGATGATCATGGGGTACCTCCTGGTGTCCGCGGTGCTGGTCGTCGCCCTCGGGCGGCTGGGCGACATGTTCGGGCGCGTCAGGATGTACAACGTCGGCTTCCTGATCTTCGCCATCGCCTCGGTGGCGCTGTCCGTCGACCCGTTCCGGGCCGGCGCCGGGGCGCTGTGGCTGATCGGCTGGCGGATCGTGCAGGCCTTCGGCGGCGCGATGCTCACCGCCAACTCCGCGGCCATCCTCACCGACGCGTTCCCGGCCCGCCAGCGCGGCATGGCCCTGGGCATCAACCAGATCACCGCCCTCGCCGGGCAGTTCCTCGGCCTGCTGCTCGGCGGGGTGCTCGCGGTGTGGGACTGGCGCGCGGTCTTCTGGGTCAGCGTGCCCGTCGGCATCGCCGGCACCATCTGGTCCTACCGCAGCCTCCGCGAGACCGGCGAGCGCCACCGCGCCGCCGTGGACTGGGCCGGCAACCTCACCTTCGCGGCCGGCACCGCGCTCATCCTGGCCTCGATGACCTACGGGATTCAACCGTACGGCGGCCACCCCACCGGCTGGAGCAGCCCCAAGGTGCTGGGCGGCATCGGCCTGGGCGTGACCCTGCTGATCGCGTTCGTCCTCATCGAGTCGCGGGTGGCCCACCCGATGTTCCGCCTGGCCCTGTTCAAGGTGCGCGCCTTCGCCGCCGGCAACCTGGCCGCGCTGCTCGTCGCCATCGCCCGCGGCGGCATGCAGTTCATGCTCATCATCTGGCTGCAGGGCATCTGGCTGCCGCTGCACGGCTACCGGTTCGAGGACACCCCGCTGTGGGCCGGCATCTTCATGCTCCCGCTGACGTTCGGCTTCCTCGTCGCCGGCCCGATCTCGGGGTACCTCTCGGACCGCTTCGGCGCCCGGCTCTTCTCCACGCTCGGGCTCCTGCTCGTCGCGGCCGCCTTCCTCGGGCTGCTGCTGATCCCGATCGACTTCCCGTACCCGCTGTTCGCCGTGCTGCTGGTCGTCTCGGGCCTGGGCCAGGGCATGTTCTCCGCCCCGAACACGTCGGCCATCATGAGCAGCGTCCCGCCCGGCCAGCGCGGCGTCGCCTCGGGCATGCGGGCCACCTTCCAGAACGCCGGCACCTCGCTGTCGATCGGCGTCTTCATGGTGGCCGGCCTGGCCCGCGCCCTGCCCGGCACGCTCACGTCGGGCCTCTCGGCGCAGGGTGTACCGCACGACGTCGCCGCCGGGGTCGCCGCGCTGCCGCCGGTGAGCACGCTGTTCGCGGCGTTCCTGGGCAGCAACCCGGTCGAGCACCTGCTGGGCCACGACGTGCTGGCGGCGCTGCCGCCCGGCAACGTGGCCACGCTGACCGGCCACGAGTTCTTCCCGAACCTCATCGCCCAGCCCTTCCACGACGGCCTGGTGGTCGTCTTCGGCGCGGCGACAGTGATGACCCTGCTCGCCGCCGCCGCCTCGGCCTCCCGCGGCCGCCACGTCCGCCAGCGGTAGCCGCGGCCGCCTCCGGTCTTCGGGCATCGCGGCGCGCCCGGACACGGGACGGCCCCACCGCCGCGGGGGACGGTGGGGCCGCCTGGTGCCGCGCCGGTCAGGACGCGGCGCCGCCCGGCTGCAGGACGCCGTTCACCGTGAGGGTGTACGGCGCGTACTGCTGGACCTGCTCGGTCGGCTCGTCGTAGGAGACGACCGCCACGACCTTCGGGAACAGCGAGAGCAGCGCCAGCTGGATCCAGTTGAGCTGCAGGCTGTGCACCCCGTTGTACTCGAACTGCCACGCGAAGTGGTTGTTCTCGTCCAGGCCGATGAGCTTCACGTCCCAGTTCTTCACCGAGACCGGCTTGATCTGGGTCGGGGACTTGAACGGCGCCAGGCTGGAGCCGTCGCTGAGCAGGGTGCCGCCCACCGTGATGTCGTCGACGAGGAAGCCGCCCTCGTTGACGCCACCGTCGCTGACGTAGCGGAAGCTGAGCAGGATCGACTTGCCGGCGTAGGCCGAGAGGTCGAACGTGTGCAGCTCGAAGCCGTCGGTGGTGCCGTTGAGGCCGGGGCCCAGCGGTCCGGCGACGGTCTTGTCACCCGGGATGGAGGTGTACGTCGCGCCGCCGTCGGTCGAGACCTGGACGTAGGCGTAGTCGTACGTGAGCTCGGCGCCGTACTTGCCGAGGAAGGTCAGCGTCGCGTTGCTCGCCGGCACGGTCACCGGGATCACGGCGCTCGCGTCGGTGTTGTTGGCGTTGCCCGAGAACAGCACCGAGTTGCCGGGCCGGTCCGGGTCGTTGTTCACCAGCGTGTAGGCCAGCGGCAGGGGCGGCAGTTCCGCGGCGCCGCTGAACTGCAGCGACCGCAGGTCCTTGCCCTTGAGCAGCTTGCCGTCCTTCTGCAGCGGGACGTAGTCCGCGCCGTTGGGCGCGGCCCCCGGCTTGGCGTACGAGGCCGGGTTGTCCAGGTTGACCTGCGCCAGGATGCTCTTCGACGTCACCTTGGACTTCTCGGCACCGAGCACGACGCCAAACCGGGTGTCGACGGTCTTGTCGACCAACATCATGGTCTGGAAGTCGTGCAGGACGCTGTACACGTCCTTGGCGCCCTTGGCCTTCACCGCGGCGTCGACGCTGGCCAGACCCTGCAGGTCGGCGTCACGGTGCAGCCGCGAGATGAGGTCGAGGCCGAAACGGTCGTAGAGGTACAGGATGAACTGGTACGCGTGGCCGTAGTCGGCCAGCACACCGCTTCCCGTATTGCCCTCACCCCAGAGATTCAGCGATCCCTGGGCGCCGTTGCAGTCACGCGGGATGGGGTTGTAGGTGGTGACCACCGCCCCGTAGCCCTGGTAGCAGTACACGTGGTTGTCGCCGCCGTAGTCGGCGACCGTGAGGTTCGGGTTGCTGTAGCCGGTGAGCGCCATGGCGAAGTCGGAGAGACCCTCGTTCATCCAGGTCACCTCGTTCGGGTCCGAGTAGCTCTGCAGCAGGTGCTGCCACTCGTGCGCGAACGTGCCCTCGTAGCTGCGCGGCTTCGCCGGGCGGTTCGTGCAGGCGTCGGTCGTCGGCTCGTGGGCCGGGTGCGCACCGGTGCGGTGCACCCAGTCGAACGCGTCGATCGTCATGACGTTGCGGTCGAACAGCTCGTCGAACTGCGAGGAGAAGAAGCCGGCGATGTAGGTCGGGTTGTTCGCCAGGTCGTAGTAGTTGCCGTCCCGGACGTTGTCGACCAGCGTCACCGTCTTGTCACCGGCGCCCGTGTAGACCCCGCCGTTGCCGTTTTTGTCGGGGCCGAGCAGGGCGTGGCTGCCGTCGCGGCTCTCCGGCGTGCGGAAGGCCGCGGTCTCCTTGGGGTACATGTTGGTGTCGAACTCGCTGATGAAGCTCGCCACCTGCGCATCGGTCACCGCGGTGGAGCCGGCACCGGCGTTGCGGCAGTCGCCCGCCGGGAACGTCGTGTCGGTCGCCACCCAGATCTCGATGTGCTGCCCCACGCCGCGCAGGACGTAGTTCTTGCGGTACAGCATCCCCTGGTAATCGTCGGAACCCAGCCACTGGCGGACGGTGCCGACCGGCGGGGTGTCCGCCGCGGCGAGCGTGGAGCGCTGCTGCGCCTTGCTGCTCGCCAGCTTCGACGTGTCGAGAGCCTTGCCGTCCAACGTGAACTTCGTGCGGGTCATCTCCCGCGTGTCGTCCGGGGACGTCACGGCCTTCGTCGGGGCCTTCGCGGGCGCGGCGGCGGCCGGCATGGCCGGCAGCGCGACGAGCACCGGGACGGCCAAGGCGGCGGCCGCGGCTGTGGCCAGGCCTTTTCTCACCATGGAGCCTCCTCGCAACGGCGCGCGGCACCCGGCGGGATGCACCGCCTGGGCCCGTGCGCCGGGTTCGGTTCGTATTGACAAGGCACACTATCGCCGTGTCGCTCATGGACAGCTGTCGCATCGAAGGAGAAGGGTCTTCGCAAGGGATTGCCGAGGTTGCCCGATGCCGCCGCGCCGTGATTCCGCGCGGCGGTCGCCGGGCGCGCCGCAACGTCCGGGGTCGCCCGATCGGCCCGGGTACACAGCGTGACGGCTGGATCGCGTTCGCCCGTCCGCCGGACGCGTAAACCGGTCATCCGGTTGCGCCGGCGGACAAAGTCCCCCGGGAAACACCCGGCCGGGCCAGGGGCGGCCCCGTCCGAACGCTCACGGACCGCGACGTCCGGCGGGCCGGGCACCCTCCGGACGGATGGGGAAGGCGGCTGGACAGCGGTACACCGCAGGTCGTCGCGGACCGTATCGTCGCTGCATGGCAGCCCTGACCCTCGCGGTGCAACGACTCGCTGCCGCCACGGTCCTGTCCTGTCACGGGGCGCTGGTGGCGGCCAGCGCGATGCAGCTGGAGACCGCCCTGTCCCAGGTGCTGCTGCGACCGCAGGTCAGGATCGTCGTCGACCTGACGGCGGTGGCGTCGATGGACTGCACCGGCATGACGATGCTGCGGGTCACCGCCGGGATCGCCGCCGAGCAGGGCGGCACGCTGGTGCTGGCGGCGCCGGGCGCCGCGGTCGTGCACACGCTGCGTGAGGGCGGGACGCTGTCGAGCATTCCGACGTACCGCAGCGTCCAGGCCGCCCTGGACGACGACGCGTCGGCGCTGATCGGCGAGGCGGAGGCTTCGGCGCCCACCACGCCGTGGCCGCTGAACCGGGCGGATCGCCGCAGCGCCTGAGAAGATCGGGTCGTGGCCTCGCAGTACGTCCGCTGGCGGCCGGCCCCGGCCGTGCGGCCCTTCGCGGCCTGGTACACCGGCTACGCGCAGGACGGGCTGCCGCCGTCGCGGCACCGGGGGCTGCCCTCGCCGTACCTCACCCTCATCATCGCGCTCGGCGAGCCGCTGCGGATCGCGGCCCATCCGGACCCGGCCACGCCGCCGGGGCGCTACGACACGCTCGTCGGCGGGCTGCACACCACCCCGGCGATCATCGTGCACGACGGGCGGCAGGCCGGCATCCAGGTGGCGCTGTCGCCGCTGGGCGCCCGGTCGCTGTTCGGGCTGCCGGCCGGGGAACTCGCCGGCGCGGACCTCGACGCCGCCTGCGTGCTGGGGCCACTCGCCGCCGAGGCGCACGAGCGGGTGGCGCTCGCGCCGGACTGGCCGGCGCGGTTCCGCGTCGTCGACGAGGTGCTGACCCGGCGGGCCGACCCGGATCGCGGGCCCGCGCCGGAGGTGGCGTTCGCGTGGCGGCGGCTCTGCGCGTCCGGCGGCACGGTCTCGCCGGCGCGGCTGGCCGGGGCGACGGGCTGGAGCGGGCGGTACCTCAGCCGCCGCTTCGGCGTCGAGATCGGCCTGTCGCCGAAGGTGGCGGCGCGGGTGGCCCGCTTCGACCGGGCGCGGCGGCGGCTGCAGGAGTCCGGCGGGGCGCACCCGCTGGCCGCGCTGGCCGTCGAGTGCGGCTACTACGACCAGGCCCACCTCAGCCGCGAGTTCACGGCCCTGGCCGGGCTGCCGCCGGCGCGCTGGTGGGCGGAGGAGTTCCGAAACGTGCAAGCGCCGGTGGACCTGGCCGCGGCAGAGTCGTCGGCATGAGTGACGACAAGGTTCCGGCCCCGCAGGTGTGGCCCACGCTGCGGGCGCGCGACGCCCGGGCGCTGATCGGGTTCCTGGTGGAGGCGTTCGGGTTCGAGGAGACGGCGGTGTACGGCGAGGGCTCCGTCGTCGAGCACGCGCAGCTCACGTGGCCAGGTGCCGACGGTGCCTGGTCGGGCGGCATCATGCTCGGCAGCGATCGCGACGACGGGGGCCCGTGGAGGCTCACCCCGGGCACGTGCGGCTGCTACGTGGTCTGCGCGGACCCGGACGCCCTGTACGCGCGGGCGGTGGCGGCCGGGGCGGTCGTCGTCCAGGAGCTCAACGACGCCGGCTACGGCTCGCGCGAGTTCGCGGTGCGCGACCCGGAGGGCAACCTCTGGTCGTTCGGCACGTACCGGGGGGAGCCACGGGCCGTGTAGCGGTCCGGGTCAGCGTCGAGATCCGGCGGCTGATGAGCGATCGGGTGGGACCGGGTCTGTGCCGCCCACGAGCTGCGACAGGAGGCGCTTGAGCTCGGCGAGGTGCGCCGACGGGTAGACGCGCCCGGCCGGGTCCACCACCCGGTCCACGGTCCGCAGCAGGCGCCAGGCCTCGTTCGCGTGGCCCAGCTGGGCGAGCGCCTGGGCCTCCAGCCAGTCGCAGTAGCTCGGGTCCACGCCCTCGTCCCGCAGCTGCCGGGCCAGCAGGACCACCGCGTCGTCGTGGCCGGCGCCGAGCAGGAGCCGGGCCAGTGCGTCCGTGCCGAGGATCCACTGCCGCGTGCCCGGCGCCGTCGCCCGGAGCTGCTCGAAGGTGTCGACGGCGTCCTGGAGCCGCCCGGCGCCCACGTAGCTGCGGGCCAGGTCGAGCAGGATGCCCGGCAGGTCCGACGGATCGGAGGTTTCGCGCCGCCGCCGTTCGGCCAGGGCGACGTTGCGCACGGACTTGCGGTGCCTGGTCCCGGCGTCCTCGTAGCCGTGGTGGATCAGGTGGAGCGCCGCGCGGGGCATGGCCGGCCAGTTCCCGTCAGGGGCGAGGCGCTCGTGGACGCGGCCCGCCCAGCGCAGGGCGGCCGGGCGGAACAGGCGGGTGGCGCGGTGGGTGTACGGCAGTTCGTCGTGCCGGTTGTCCAGCTCGACGGCGAACGCGTCGGCGGGCGCGGCCGCCAGCCGGGCCCGCAGCCGCCGCGGGACGGCCACCGCCCGCTCGTCGGCGTCGATGCTGAGCACCCAGTCGGGGGCGCCGGCCGCCGCGACCGCCGCGTTGCGGGCGGCGGCGAAGTCGTCGTGCCACTCCCCCGCGCTGACGGTGGCCCCGAGCGAGCGGGCCAGCCGCGGGGAGCCGTCGGTGGAGCCGGTGTCGTGGACGTGGACGCCGTCCACGACGCCGCCGAGGGAGCCGAGGCAGCCCGGCAGGTGGGCCGCCTCGTCCCGGACGATGAGCACCGCGACGAGGTTCACCCCAGCCCGATCGGCCCGCCGGGGCCGCCCTTGAGGCCTTTTCGCCGGACGGCCCCGCGCGCTGTGCCTACCGGCCCGTCGCGGCGTGGAACTGCTCGACGATCTCCTGCTTGATGCGCCCGCGGTCGGAAACCTGGAACCCGGCCTCCTGCGCCCATTCCCGGATGGCCCGGTTCTGGTCGCGGTCGCCGCGCGTGGTGCCCCGACCCCGCCCCGGCGCAGTCCGGGCCCCAACGGTCGCGCTGCGCCCCACCTTGGTCCCCGCGGAAATGTAGGGCTTCAGCGCCCCCCGCAGTTTCTCCGCGTTCTTCTTGGACAGATCGATCGAATACTGCACGCCGTCCAACCCGAAGGTGACACTCTCGTCGGCGGGCTTACCGTCCAGATCGTCGATCAGTTCCTGAATGACACGCTTGGCCATGCCGGCCGACCTCCCGTGAGCGACGTGGAAGGGCCGCAAGAATGCGCCGGCCCGCGCAAACAGTATCGCCAAGAGATTGATTCAGCGCCAGATCGACCCGCCAAAACTGTTCTTCACCGATCGTGTCGGTTCAATTACGGGCATCGAGCCGGGCGGTGGCTTACGCTGGACGGATGAGCGCCCGCGCCGGCGGGCATGATCGCGTGGCGGATGATGTGCATCACGGTGGGGCTGTTTCGCCGGCCGCACGCGCGCCTTCTTCTGCCCTGGCGACGCCGGCATCCGCGACCCGGCGCACGTCCCGGCGGTTCTGCCGCACACCGCCGCCGGCGGGCCGGCGTTCCTGCCCGAGTCGCACCGGCAATGTCGCGGCCTTGGACGACGCGGGGTTGCGCGGCCCCACCGGGACCGAAGGGCGCCAATTTCCACGCCGATCCGAGGGCCGGCCCGATCTCCCACGCGAACCGGGAAACGATCCACCACGGCGGCGAGATCGGGGTGCCGCGCGACCTTTCCCACACGTCATCCCGGCCCGCCAATTCCGCCGCGGCGACGACCCGGCCCGAATTGCCCCCTCAGCGCCTTGCGTCGGCGGGCACGGCGATCGACCAGCGACCGGCGTCGAAGCGTAACGCCTCGTCCAGCAACGGGTTCACCGCCCGCTGCTCGCGTGCCTGCGCTCCGGAGGGCGGCAACTGCGCGGCCGCCTCGGCGAATCGGTGTGCCCCGTCGAGCGCGATCGCCTCGTCCAGCAACGCCGCCGCGCGCGTTTCGTCCGCAGCGCGCGTTTCGTCCGCAGCGCGCGTTTCGTCCGCAGCGCGCGTTTCGTCCGCAGCGCGCGTTTCGTCCGCAGCGCGCGTTTCGCCCAGGACGCGCGTTTCGCCCGCCGCGCGCCGCAGCGGGTACGACGCCCGGGCGAGGCTGTGCGCCAGCTCCTGCTCCGCCATCCCCCGCACCCAGACGTGCCCCGGCCAGGTGGCCCCGGCCAGCTCCGCGAGCACCTGCCGCCGCAGGCCGACGGCCTCCTCGCCGGCCTCGGCTGCGGGCCGGTCGAGGCCGGCGAGGGCCAGGCAGTCGCAGGCGACGGTGAGCGCCCGAGCCAGCAGCCGCCGCACGACGAGGTACTCCTGCGGCAGGCCCCGCAGGTACGCCACGATCGACTCCGCCACCGCCACCGCCTCGCGCGCCCGGCCCAGGCTGGCCAGGCCGACCGCGGCCTCCAGGTGCAGCCCGGCGAGCGTGAGCTGCTCGGGCCCGGTCCCACCGCGCAGCGGGCCCACGGCCACCGCCACCGCGGCGGCGTGCAGCGGCGCGGTCCGCGCGTCGTTCGGCCACAGCGACCGGGCCACCTCGAGCGCCGTGGCGCCGTCGGCGTGGGCCTCGAGCGCCGCCGCGAGCAGGCCCGCCATCGGCTCCGGCCGGGCGAGGCCCCGCAGGAGCCGCGCGCCCTCCAGCAGAACCGTGCGGGGGTGGGCCCGGGCCAGCACCGCGACGGCCCGGGTCGCCGCCGGGTGGCGGGGCAGCAGCCGCCCGATCACGAGCAGGGCCCGCCGGACCTGCCCCTCGGTGAGGATCGCAGCCACGCCGTCGTCGAGCACCGCGTCGAGCGTCGCGGCGACGTGGTCCTCGCCGAGCCGATCCGGGCGCGGCGCGTGCGGTGCGCCGCCGCCACCCTCAGCAGCGGGCGGGAACAGCTCGGCCGCCCAGGCCAGCGCGCGGTGTACGAGCGCGGCGGGCTCGCCGGCGAACGCGGGCAGCGCGGCCAGCACCGCGGACGCGTCGCCGCCGTAGAGCGTCAGCGCCGCGACCACCGCCTCCAGGTGCGCCGGCCCCAGGCCCGGCGGGGCGGCGCGGCGCCAGTACCGCCGCTCGTGCTGCAGCACCCGCAGGAGCGGATCGCCGGGCCCGGCACCCGGCACGTCGCCCAGCACGTCGGCCAGCGCGGCGGCGTGCGCCTCCAGCGGGCTCTCCCACGACCCGGCCGCCGGCGAGGCCGGGCGCGGCCGCCCGAGGTGCGCCGCGAACGCCACGGCGGCCCGGTCGTACTCGCGTCGCGGATCGGGCAGGCCGGTCAGCCGCAGCGACGGCGCCCGCAGCAGCGCCGCCACCCGGTCGTCGGCGTCCTCGGCCAGCACCCGCAGCCAGGCGCCGTCGGTGCGGGCCAGGAGCAGCACCCGTACCGCGGCACCGCCCGTCGCCTCGGCAACCGCGCGCAGCAGGGCGAGAACGCGGTCCGGGTCCGCCTCGGCGTCGTCGACGACCACGAGCACCGCCACCCCGGCCGCGGCCAGCCGGACCACGTCCCGCACCGGGGTGCCGGGCCGCAGCGCGCCCGCGTGCCAGCCCTCGTCGCGGGCGAGCGCGGCGAGGCGCATCGCGAGGCGGGACTTGCCGTGGCCGCCGGGACCGTGCACGAGCCGGACGGCGGCCCGGTCCGGGGCGCGCAGCCAGGCGAGGAGCCGCTCGAGTTCGGCGTCCCGGCCGGCGAAGGGCACGAGGCCGTACTCGGCCCGCAGGACGGCGCTGGGCGGCAGCTCCCGGCGCGGGGCCTCGGCCGCGTAGCTGCCGTCGCCGCGGAAGCTCATGACCAGCCCGTCCCGTGGCGGGCGGCTCACCGGTACACCCGCCGCGGGAGTGCGCCGAACTGCGCGTCGGCAACCAACGTTGGACCCCCAGCCCGTCGCATCCCGTTTTCCTCGCCAGGGAGGGTAGTGGCAAACGATGTCCCGCGGATCGCACGTCCGGGTACACGTGGTCCGTGACCGGCCACGACATGCAGCTCCCCCTCGCACCAACCGGCTCAGCGTCCTGCGCGACTGCCTCATCGCCGCCTTCGCCGGGGACGCACCGGACTTGCGTTTCGTCGAGAGGAAAGCCCGGTCAGGCCGGCAGCGGCGGGCAGGCGGCCAGCAGGGCCTCGGCCACGGCGTCCTGCGCCCGCGCGCCCTCCGACCGGGTCGGCAGATCGTTGGTCAGGTACGCCACGGCCAGGCGGCGGGTGGGGTCGGCCCACGCCACGCACACGTTGCTGCCGTTGTGCCCGAACGCCTGCGGGCTGCTGGTGCGCCCCATCGGCTTCGGCCGCTGCGGGAACAGGCCCGGCCCGCCCAGCTGGAACCCCTGCGACCATCGGATGGGCAGCCGGATCAGCGCGTCGACCGTGCCGTCGCTGGTCGGCGTCGTGGCGGCGCGCAGCGACTCGGGGCGTAGCACCCGCACCCCGTCCAGCGCGCCCCCGGCGGCCAGCGCGGCGTAGAGCACCGCCAGGTCGCGGGCCGTGGTGGACACGCCGGCGGCCGGGATGACGGCCTGCCGCAGCGGGCGACGGTTGAGGTACGCGGCGGTGGCGGCCGGACCGGCGCCCCGGCCGCGGATCGGCACGTGCCGGGGCCACGCGGCGTCGGGCAGGCCGAGGTGGGTGTCGCGCAGCCCGAGCGGGCCGAGGATCTCGGCGGCGAGCAGTTCCCGGATCGGCGTGCCGGTGACCCGCTGGAGCAGTTCGCCGAGCAGGAAGCCGTAGCTGACGTACTGGTAGGCCGGGCCGCCGCCGGGGGCGAAGCGCGGGCGGGCGCGCTCGATGGCGCGAACCGAGGCGGTCCAGTCGGTCATGGCCAGGGCGTCGCGCAGCGGCGAGCGGGCCACGGGCAGGCCCGAGCGGTGCCGCAGGACGTGCCGGATCGTGATGGCGTCCTTGCCGTTGGCGCCGAACTCGGGCCAGTGCTTCGCCAGGGGGTCGTCCAGCGAGAGCGCGCCACGCTCGGCGAGGCGGTGCACGAGCAGGGCGACGAAGGGCTTGCTGGTGGAGAAGATCCAGAAGAGGGCGTCCGGGGCGCAGCCGTAGGCCCGGTCCAGGACCACGGCGCCGTCCCGCACGACGACCAGCTGGGCGGCGCCGGCCCGCTGCCGGGCCAGCCCGGCAGCGCTGCGCAGGCCCTCGCGGTCGACATTGCCGGTGTCGCGCTCCTCCCAGTCCAGCACGGCACCCAACCTAAACCCCGCCCACACCTGTACCCGCATCGCGGCGATCAAGCCCGACGACGAGACGGCCGAGAAGATCGCCGCCCGGCGGTGGCATGGGCGGCCCTGCGGGGCTGCAGGACAGCTCGAAGCCGCAGCAGCTCAGGGGCGAACTGCGCCGACGTCGTCACGGAGCGTTAATTCGCGACTTAGCTTAACTATTAGGGTTCTTTACCTTGTGCGGGTGGTCATCGATGGCCGATGATGCAACCGAGCGGATCCGCCATCCCCTCCCGCCTACACCCGAAGGACCCCCTACCGTGCGCAGAAAGCTGGCGCTGCTCGCGCTTGCCCTGTTGACGGTGGCCGGGGTGGGTATCGCCATCCGGCCTGCCCTCGCCGCCACCCCGTTCAAGGTGCTCGCGTTCTACAACGGCACCTGGGACGCCGCCCACATCGACTTCGACAAAGAGGCCAAGGACTGGTTCCCCGCCCAGGGTGCCCAGAACGGCTTCACGTGGGAAGCGACCACCGACTGGAGCCGGCTCAACGCCGGCAACCTTGCGCAGTACAAGGTGATCATGTTCCTGGACGACGCGCCGCCGGCCGCCCAGCGCAGCGCCTTCCAGCAGTACATGCAGAACGGTGGCGCGTTCTTCGGCTTCCACGTGAGCGCCTTCACCACCGATCCCAACTCGTGGAGCTGGTACTACAACACGTTCCTCGGCTCGGGCGCGTTCCAGACCAACACGTGGGGGCCGACCCGGATCACCTACAAGGTCGAGGACCGCAACCACCCGTCGACGGCCGGGCTCCCGGCGACGTTCACCTCGGCGGTCTCCGAGTGGTACTCGTGGAGCAACGACCTGCGGCAGAACCCGAACATCGACATCCTGGCGTCGGTCGACCCGAGCAGCTTCCCGGTCGGCACCGACCCGAACCAGTCGTGGTACAGCGGCTACTACCCGATCCTGTGGACGAACCGCAACTACAAGATGCTGTACGCCAACTTCGGCCACAACGGCATGAACTACACCACGAACACGCGCACCTCGTCGACGTTCGAGAGCGCGAACCAGAACCGCTGGATCATCCAGGGCATCCAGTGGCTGGCGGGGCAGTCCACGACCACGCCCCCGTCGTCCACCCCGCCGACGTCGCAGCCGCCCACCGGCACCATCACGCCGGGCCAGTACTACTCGATCATCAACAAGAACAGCGGCAAGTGCATTGACGCCCGGTCGGCCGGCACCGCGAACGGGACGGCGATCCAGCAGTACACGTGCAACGGCTCCAACGCGCAGCACTACCGCTTCCAGAACACCGACAGCGGCTACACGCACATCGACAACCAGGCCAACCCGGCCCAGTCGCTGGACGTGAGCGGCAAGTCCACCGCGGACAACGCACTGATCCAGCTGTGGTCGTACAGCAGCGGCACCAACCAGCAGTGGCAGCCGGTCGCCGAGGGCGGCGGGTACTACCACTTCGTCAGCCGGGCCACCGGCAAGTGCCTCGACACCCCCAGCGCGTCCACCGCGGACAGCGTGCAGCTGGTGCAGTACACCTGCAACGGCACCGCCGCCCAGTCCTTCCGCCTGCAGTAAGGCTCACCGATCCCGGGACCGCCCACCAGCGGTCCCGGGATTGCGGCGCGCTACGTTGCGTCCCCATTCCTCACGGCGCGTACAAGTGACAGCGGCGGACCGGAGGCGATGCCGGCGGTAGGCGGTACTGTGCCGGGGTGACCGAGGAGCACCACGCGCCGACCGCCCGTTGGGTGGATCGCCGCCTGCTGATCGGCGACACGACCGCGACGGTGCCGATCCCGCCCGGCTGGCTGGCCGCCGTCGCCCCGCCCCCGGAGATCCCGGACGACGCGGAGGGCCTCCTCCTGCTCGGCGCGGACTCCACGGCGGTCTCGCTGCCGCTGCCCGTGGTGACGCCGGACGGCCCGGTGGTGGTGACGCCGGGCGGCCCCCTCTTCGCCGAGGCCGGCTGGTGGCGGCACACGCCCGACGGCCGCCGGACCCCGCTCGGCCCGCACTGGCCCCCACCGGCCTGGCATGCACCGGACGTGCCACTCACCCCGGTGCCCGCCGGCTGGCTGCTGGGCACCCCCTCGGAGCTGGCCTTGTCGGTGGCGGCCGATCCCGCGCGCCCGCGCCTGCTCTTCAACACTGCCGATGCGCTGGCCGACACCCTGCGAACCCTCCCGGAAGACGTGGAGCTGGTGCCGCTCCTCCCCGGCCAGGGCGCCGGCCGCCCCTCGGCCCTGGCCGCCGCGGCCGCCCTGGGCAGGCCGGTGCGCCTGGTCAACGGCGTCCCGCTGCACACGCCCGCGGGCGACATCGTGGTCTACGCCCTCGACGCGGCCGGCCGCCCGGTGTGGGCCGAGCCCGCCTGGCTGCTGCACGTGCTGCCCGACGGCCGCGAAGAGGTGCTGTCCTCCACGCCGCCGCAGGCGTCCCTGCGCCCCCTCGACGCCGCCACCTACGGCATGGAAATGGCCTGGCTGGTCCGCGTGTGGAGCGACGGCCTGCACGCCTACCCGACGGGCCCGCTCCCCCCGGCCCGAGGCCGAGCCACGCTGCGTAGCGCGACGACTCCCGTCAGCCATGATCGTTCCACGGATTTGGATGCATCAGCTACGGTGAAGGAAGAAGGCCCGGTTCCGCCGCCGAAGTCTTCCGTTCTCCCCGCGACGTCCGCGCCCTCCCCGACGTCCGTTCCTCTTACGACGTCCACTCCTGCCACGGCGTCTGTCCTCCCCGCAGCGTCCGTCCTCCCTGCGGCGTCCGTTCTTCCCAGTCGGCGCCGCGAACCCAATGGCCGCTATCGAGTCGAAGTCGGCACCCCCGGCCTCGAGATCAACGACCTGCTGTGGCCACCGCTGTCGGCCCTGTTCACGGCGGCGCTGACCGACCTGCCGACCCCCGTGGACATCGCGGTCATCGGCGACGCGAGCCCGTGGGGCCTGGCCGCCGCCCGCGAACTCGCCGACCGCCACCCCGGCGACACCGCGGCGCGCCCGAAGCCGTTCCTCGCCGCCGAACCGCTCCCCCTGACCGACCTCCCGTCCCCCACCCCCGCCCTCGCGCCCCCGGCCCGCCGCCGGCGCACACCGCTCGTCGCGGCCGCAGTCGCCGTCCTCGTGCTGCTGGGCGTGGGCATCGCCGCCGCCTGGCCCGGCGGCGGCGCCCCGGTGGACGACAGCCGGGCGAGCGGCGAGCAGCACGGCCTGGCGTCGGACCCCTCGGGCCCCTCCGCGGGCGCGGCAACCACCCAGGCCCGCTCGTCCGGCTCGGCCTCACCGGCGGCGAGCCGCTCCCGCACGCCAGCGGCGAGCACCAGCGCGTCGCCCGGGACGGCCGACGGCCCGAGCGCGACGGCGGTGCCCGGCCAGTCCCCAGGCGGCCTCGCCGACGGGGTCAACCTCGCGGCGGGGCGCACCACGCGGGACAGCGGCCACGCCGACGTGTACGGGTCCGGGAACATCACCGACGGCGACGCGATGAGCTACTGGGAGAGCCGCAACGGGGCGTTCCCGCAGTGGGTGGAGGTGGACCTCGGGGCGCCGGCCGATGCGCGGCGGGCGGTGCTGCGGCTGCCACCGTCGAGCGCCTGGCCGGACCGCACGCAGCGGATCGAGGTGCTGGGCAGCACGAACGACAAGGACTTCACGTCGCTGGTGGGGGTGGCGACGTACACGTTCTCGGGCGGGTCGGGGCAGCGGGTCAGCGTGTCGTTGCCGGGCGGGCAGTGGCGGTACTTCCGGCTGGTGTTCACGGCGAACAGCGTGCAGCCGGCGGGGCAGTTGTCGTCGTTCGAGCTGTACCGGGGCTGAGCCGCCCGCGGCCGTCCCGGCTGGTGCCGCCCGTAAGACCCGTGGCACCGCGCGGTGCCGCCCGCGGGCCTCGCGCCTACAGCCGCGCCTCGAGCGCATCGGAGTTCGCGCAGCTTACGCCGGCGGCAGGGCGGCCAGCAGCTTGTTGTGCGCGTCCAGGACCTGCGCGGCGGCGGTCTTGGTGGCCGGGTCGGACCCGGCCCTGCCCTCGGAGGTGGCCAGCGCGACGGTGCCGGTGAGGTGCTCGCGCAGGACGGCGACGGCCTTGGCGGCGCGCTGGTCGGCGGGGGCGTCGCGGACCGCGGCCAGGTCGGCGTCGAGCACCATGCCGGGCAGGTCGTGTCCGGCGTGCTCGGTCGGGTTCTCGATCCCGCCGCCGGCCACCAGCGCGGCCCGCAGCGCGAGGAGCTCGGCGTTGTGCCCGTCGGACCCGCTCGCGGCGCTCGCCTGCAGGGTGGGCTGGTCTTTCATGAGCTCGAACAGCGGCAGCGCGCTGTTGTCGAGCGCGATCATCAGCTGCAGGAAGGCGAGGTCGGTCGGGTTGAGCACGCCGACCACGTCGGGGTCGCCGCTGGGCGGGGCCAGGACCGGCGCGCCCGGCTCGTGCGCGGGCCGGGCCCACAGCACGACGACGGCGAAGGCGGCAACGAGCACCGCGGCGACGGCGATCACCCGCCGCCAGACGTCCCGGCGGCCGGGCTCCACCTCGGCGACGCCTGCTTCCGCGTCGTCAACATCGTCAACAACCGAAACGCTCACGTGATGACCGTAAATCCGGTCCCGGGACCGATGCTATTAGCTGCGCATTAAGTTGTCCCGATGATTTTCGAGGCCCGCCGATAACGCATTTAAGGGCGATTTCAGGTACTAGACGTCGCCGAGGTGCTGGCGGCAGCAGCCGGGGCCGCCGAGGTCGTCCGGGGCGGCCGCGCGCATGCCGTAGTCGGCCGCCGCGCCGATCTGGGCCTCCTCGCCGGGGTAGCGCACGCGCAGCTCACGGTCGCGGTCGCCGTCGCCGAGCCGGGCCAGCGAGACGATCTGGGCGTCGGTCAGCGGGCCGGCCGCCGCGTATGCCCGGGAGATGCTCCGCGCGCGTTCGGCGGGGTACCACGTCCCCAGTTTCGTGCGCAGGCGCGCCGCCGGGTCGCGGCGGCGAAACATTTGCCACATGCCCATCACCTCACACTCAGCGTCACCCTTTCATGGACGGGTGGCAACCCGAGGGAGCAGATATCTCCCCACCGGGTGATCTTGCCGGCCTACCCGGTTCGGATCACGGCCGAAAGGCGGATACCGTTGCGGGCGATGGATCATGTGCCTGCTCGACGAGCGGCTGCGGCTCAGGTTCCGATGCGGGTGACCTCGCCGTGCGGGCCGTTCTGCCACCACATGCAGTCGACCAGCCAGGCCGAGTTGCCGCTGGCGGAGATGAACTGGACCAGGAGCCGGGTCGGCGCGGTCTGCGACTGGGCCACCGAGTAGCCGTCGCGCGGGGTGGCGGTGACGACCGAGACGACCCCGTCGCGGATGCGGATCACCGCGTCGCCGCCGTCGGTGCGGAACGACCTGAGGTACACGTCGATGCCGTCGGAGCCGGTGGTCACCGTCCAGCCGTCGACGGAGCGGGCCGGGGCGGCGGCGGTGGTGGCGGTCGTGGTCGCGGTGGCGGGCCGGGCGCCCGCCGTGGTCGGGGCGGCGCCGCTGGTGTGCGGGTGCGGCGCCACGCTGGAGGGCGGGCTGGACGCCGAGCCGGGGTCGGCGATCACGGTCGGCGCCGGGGCGGGCGAGTCGACGCTCGGCGGGGGCAGGGTCTGGGGCACCGCCTCGCGGCCGCCCTGCCCGTCGGCGGCGACGGGCACGGAGTCCTGCGGGATGGCGGTACGCAGCACGGGGCGCAACGCCAGCGACGCCACCCCGATGCTCGCGGTGGTGGCCAGGCACCACAGCAGTACCGGCACCGCCCCTCGTCGAACCCGCATCAGCGCAGTCTCTCATGCGGGTCCGAACGGAGGGCCCGAGCTGGGACCGATAGCGTGTTGCCATGCCGCTCATCCTGCTCGTCGAGGACGACGTCGCCGTGTCCGGTGCCCTGTCCCGGGCATTGACCGACGCCGGGCACGTGGTGCGCCCCGTCGGCAACGCCGGGTCGGCGCTGCGGGTCATCGCCACCGACCCGCCGGATCTGGTCATCCTCGATCTCGGCCTGCCCGACATGGACGGCCTCGACGTGCTGCGCATGCTGCGTGGCATCTCCAACGCGCCGGTCATCGTGGCCACCGCCCGCCGCTCCGAGCGTGACATCATCCGGCTGCTCGACGCCGGCGCCGACGACTACGTCACGAAGCCGTTCTCCAGCGCCCAGATGTCGGCCCGGATCAACGCGGTGCTGCGCCGCGGGCAGGGCACGCCGGGCCCGGCCGCGCCCCCGGCCGGCGTGACCGTCGGCGCGCTGCACGTGAACCCGCAGCAGCGCGCGGCCTCGATCAGCGGCCGGCCGTTGCAGCTGACGAAGAAGGAGTTCGACCTCCTGGCGTACCTCGCCCAGCGCGCCGGCCGGGTGGTGAGCCGCCGGGAGCTGCTCAC
The DNA here is from genome assembly GCF_040682015.1 of Dactylosporangium sp. NPDC051485. NCBI lineage: Bacteria > Bacillati > Actinomycetota > Actinomycetes > Micromonosporales > Micromonosporaceae > Dactylosporangium > Dactylosporangium sp. NPDC051485. The sequence goes on along the minus strand of NZ_JBFAZW010000017.1, from coordinate 3,277 downwards.
CGAGGTGTGGCAGCGCCCGGACAGCTCGGGCGAGGACCAGACGATCGACGTGCACGTGTCGTGGCTGCGGCGCAAGCTGGGCGAGAGCGCCACCCAGCCCCGGTATCTGCGCACCTTCCGCGGCGTCGGCGTGATGCTGGTGGACCCGGATCAGGCACCCGCATGAGGTCCGCGCTGATGCGCCTGTCGTTGGCGATCACGTCGATGATCGCGCTGGCGTTCCTCGTGCCCCTGGCGTACGTCACCAAGCAGATCGCCCACGACCGCGCCCTGGCCGAGGCGCGCTACCAGGCCGACGCCATGGTCGCCGCGCTCGCCTCCGTCCCCGGCAACGGCTCGGGCGCCCTGGACCGCGCCGTGGCCACGGTGCCGGCGGGGCAGTCGGGGCGGCTCGCGGTACACCTGGTGGGCGAGCCGACGGTCGGCACCAGCCACGCCCTGGCGACCGACGTCGACCGGGCCGCCCACCAGCGCCGGTCGCTCACCACCACCGCGCCCGGCGGCCTCGCCTACCTGCAGACCGTCGTCCTCGACGGCGACCGGACCGCGGTCGTGGAGGTGTACGTCTCCGACGACGACCTGAGCCGCGGCGTCGGCGCCGCCTGGCTGGCCCTCGCCGGCCTGGCCGTGGTCCTGGTCGCCGGCTCGACCCTGGTCGCCGACCGGCTCGGCGCCCAGATCGTGCGGGCCACCCGCAAGCTCGCCGACGGCGCCCGCGCGTTCGGCGACGGCGACCTCAAGGCCCGCGTCGAGCCGGAGGGCCCGCCGGAGCTGCGCGACGCCGCCCGCAGCTTCAACCGCATGGCCGAGCAGATGATCGCCTTCGCCGATGCCGAGCGCGAGCTCGCCGCCGACCTCTCGCACCGCCTGCGCACCCCGCTGACCGCCCTGCGCCTCGACGCCGACGCGATGCCGCCCGGCCCGATCGGCGAGCGCATGCGCCAGGCGTTCGACGCCCTCGACGACGAGATCGAGCAGATCATCACCGCCGCGCGCCGGTCCGCGGCCGACCGTACCCCCGAGACGACCGACCTCGTCGAGGTCGTCGCCGACCGCCTGGCCTTCTGGTCGGTGCTGGCCGAGGACCAGAACCGCCCGTGGCGGGTCACCGGCGGCCACGAGCCCGTGTACGTCCCGGTCGCCGAGTCCGACCTGGTGTCCGCCGTCGACTGCCTGCTCGGCAACGTCTTCCAGCACACCCAGGAGGGCACCGCCTTCGAGGTGCACGTCTCCGCCCGCGGCCTGATCGTCGACGACGCCGGCCCCGGCATCGCCGACCCCGCCAAGGCCTTGCGCCGGGGCGCCAGCGGCGCCGGCTCCACCGGCCTGGGCCTGGACATCGTGCGCCGCGTCGCCGAGTCGACCGGCGGCCGCCTGGTGATCGAGCGCTCCCCCTTGCGCGGCGCGAGGATCGCCATCGAGCTCGACCCGTTGGCCGCGGAGGCCGCCGGCAACCGCCCGCCGCGAAAGATCGTCCGTTGACCCCCTTGGCCACGCTCCTCGAATCAACCCTGGGCAGCACCTTGGAGGAGGCGCGCCGCGCCGGCGAGTCCGCCGCCTTCATGCGACAGCTGGATGGTCACGAATCGGCCGTGGGTTGGCCATCAGCGGCGGTCAGGAGCTGAGCCGCGGTAGTGGGTGCAGGCCACGTTCGTCGGCCAGTTGCTCCGCCGCGACGATGAGCGCGTCCAGTTCCGGGCCGCCGCCGCGCAGGCCGAACTCGGGCACGATCTGGTCGATCGCAAGGATGCTCTGCCGGAGCGTGTCGTCTTCGCCGATGTCATCGACGGCGACACCGGTCTCGCCGAGACGGAAGCGGATCAGCGCCTCCATCTCCAGACCCAGCACCGCCGCCCGGCCGTACCGCGCGCGGCAGCGGGCCACGAACTGCCGGACCTCGCGGACGTGGCCGGCCGGGTCGAACCGGCGGCGGACCAGCACGGTGAACACGGCATCGACCATGCCTGCGTACTCGGGCTCCTCACGATCGTAAATCTCCGCCTTCAGCTCTTTGCGCTGTGGGCTTCGGCTCACAAAGCCGCGCAGGTAGGCACCCATGAGCGTGCGGACCGGGTCACTGCTCACCGCGGTCCTTCCAGTCGGCGATCCGGCGGCGCCATGCCACCCAGTCCACGGCCCCGTCCGGGCCCGGCTGCGGCGCCAGGTGCTGGTAGGCCCACCATTCCTGGGCCTGTCGCGCAGTCTCGGCCGGCATGGCCGAGCATGAAGAGCCCGAACACCCCGGTGGTGATCGGGTCAGAAGCCGGTCCCGGTGCGTTGTTCAGGATGGTCCCCTGCGGCGGGCCGGCCGCGATGGTGCCGTCTGGTGCGGCTTCTCCGAAGTTTTTCCATGGCGCCGGCAACGTCAGCGACCCGCAAGTCCCCCGACTAAGGTTGATCGGCTCTCGACCATATAGCTGGTCTTCGCACCACGCAGACCCGATCCCCGAACGCCGGGTGAACACTGCGCATCGACCCCTGTAGCAGCCACGCCTACAACCGGGCCAACCGGGCATTGCGGTTGTGTTCGGTCACGTCCACGGGGGTGGTGTACGAATTGTCACCATCGAGGTGGTTAAGGAGATGGGGACGGTCACCGCTTGACCCTTCAAACTGACCAACGTGCGAAGGAGAGATCAAGCGCGGCCTTCCACCGCAACTTCCACGCCGTCACCTCGATGAGCCCGATCCAGTTCCAGAAACAGATCCGGCTCCAGCAGGCGCGGCTGCAGCTGGCCGCGAACGCCACCGACGTCACCGCGGCCAGCCGCCGCGTCGGTTACGGCAGCCTCTCGCAGTTCAGCCGGGAGTACGGCCGTCAGTTCGGCGCCGCGCCGAGTCAGGATGCCGACCGCCTGCGCCGCCCCGCCGAGGCCGCGCGCTGACGGGCTCGGGTGGCCGATTCCCAGCAGGGGTCGCCCGCGAAGGGATTTTCCGGGGTGTCAGGACGGCGACCGCCCGTGTGACGATTGGGCCCATGCGAGTGATCGAAGGCCTGCTCACCCACGCACCGTCCGTGTCCGTCGCCGGTCGCGCGCTGTCGGCCGAGGCGTTGCGCGGCGCCGCCGGGGCGGTGGCCGCCGGCGTGCGCGGGGCGGGCACCGTGGCCGTGGACGCCACGGCGTCGCTGGAGACGGTGGTCGCGGTGACCGGCGCGCTGCTGGCCGGGGCGGCGGTCGTGCCGGTGCCGGCCGACGCCGGGCCGGCCGAGCGGGAGCACATCCTGCGCGACAGCGGCGCCGCGCTGACGCTGGGCAACCGGCCCGACCGGTTCGCC